>NZ_JAKKSJ010000060.1:0-22166 GCF_025653365.1 Shewanella sp. SW32
GGAAGTAACCGTTGCCGGAGGGAAAACAATCCCCCCACAAAATCACCATCAGCACACGTCGGCGCAGGGTGATATTCGTTGGAAGCTTTTTGTTTTCGCACAGTAATGATAGAAATCGTCCCCCCTGTGTTCTCTTGACACTCGCGGACAAGACAGAATATCCATACTAATAGCGCGAAAATATGATTATTCAGATAAATAACGCACAAGCGGAACCTTTGGCTCCGCTTTTTTGTACTTTAAATTCATCATTTCCGTTAGTGCATCAGGTCTTACGCTCTTCTTTAGAGCGGGAAATTGTGCTGAATCGGCAGCATGTAATAAGGTCTGGTAGACATGAAATTGCTTGTCCTTGCGCGCGTCTCTCTGGTGGCGAGAGGCTATGCGATTTAATTCTTTTCTTAATTCATGAAATCTTCTTATTCCGAGAATAAAGAATGGCGAATCAATTTTCGCGTCATTTCCTTTGTGGACAATGAGTATGCTTACGTTTTCTAAGCTGGCGGCTGTTTCGCAAATTTGCCGATATTCCCACAGAAGCCCCAAACCGAATCGAAAATCTTTGGCAAACCCATCCGGCAACTGCTCAAGAAGCCCAACGACATCGTCAGTAGTCTCTGGCAGTATGTAGGGCTCGATAACAGGCCGAGCGACGACGATGCGTTCAAGGGTGCCGTATTTAGGTTGCAGGTAATCGTCGCGATCTTCTCGAATATTAAGAGGCCAAATGGTCAATCTGTCTGGACACACATTGAGCAGTCTCGCTATTGGCGAATCCGGCTTGCGCTCCGCTGCGGGAATATCAGTGAAGAAAACGTTAATGCCTTCCTCTTCCGGTTCGGCTGCTTCAATGACAAGGAAGGGGCCGCCGTCCAAACGCTCACGTTGATTGAATGCTGAAGGTCTGATAGATGCCATGAACTATTCTTGATCCCTACTGTTCAGAGAAACGATTTGCGGGCCTTGCCTCAGCGCAACCTTATGGTGCCTTCCGATCAGAATCGGACGACACACGATTGATGTCAAAGGGGAGTGCCTTATCTGCCGCGATTCGGGTCAGCAGCATCCGAATCGCATCCGAAATTGATAACCCCATTTCAGCCAGAACAACAGTTGCGGCTTCTTTAATCTGCCCGTCAATCCGGGCACGAACGACGTCGTTACTTGCCATTGTTGCGCTCACAATAGATGTAGCTACATTGTGGCTCATAAGTACTATTGCGTCACTTACATTTTGTTGTGAACAGTAGAGCATCCCGGCGTGCCGCCGTCGGGCTCGCGGGCGTTGCCCCGCGCCTCGTGCCGAGTCGCGGCCATGCGGCTTTGATCCCTGATGCCTCCGGCCGTCTCTTCGCTCCTGGCCTGCGCGCGGCGCTTGCCCTCCAGGGGATCGGCTGGACAGCCCATCCCCGCCGCGCCTTGCTTGGCGCCCCTCGCATGCACCGAACAGGTTGCACCTGATCGACCAACAGCCATCCAGCTAGGCGTGCCGCTGGCACGCAGGGGCGCTCGCCGCGCGGCGTTGGTTTCAGCGCACCCCCTGGCCCATTGGCCGCTGTTCGTCTTTCCCCAAGTTCATCGCTTTTTCCCGCGACCGTAGCCCGCGGTGCCTGGCCGTCAAGGCGCGCAGGGCCGAGTCCTCGCTGCGCTGCGGGCCGCACCAACCCTGCGCTTCTCCCTTGACGGCCAGTCCCTCGCTGGCCCGGTTTTTCGCGGGCGATGAACTCAGGAAAGACGGCGGCAAACAGGACCGGCCCAGGTCTCTGCGCCGAACCAACCGAAGCCACAACGGGCTCCGAATCTTGGAATCCGGTCAGCTTTGAAACCACAGCAACTCATTGGAGAAAACCATGCAACTCGCATCTCGATTCGCTTCCCATTCCCCGACGCTGCGCAGTGACTACCCGCTGTCCGACGACCAAATCCGCCGCGTAGCCCCGTCCATCTTCGCGGAGGCCCCGCACGATAGCCGCTCCGAACGGTACGCCTACATTCCCACCGCCGCCGTGCTGGCGGAACTGCGCAAGGAAGGGTTTGAACCCTTCATGGCAGCGCAAACCCGCGTGCGGCACGACGACCGCCGCGACTACACCAAACACATGATTCGCCTGCGCCATGCCAGTCAGATCAACGGCGCGGAAGCCAATGAAATCGTGCTGCTGAACTCGCACGACGGCACCAGCAGCTATCAGATGCTGGCCGGAATGTTCCGGTTCGTTTGCAGCAATGGCCTTGTGTGCGGCGATACCGTGGCCGATGTGCGCGTGCCGCACAAGGGCGACGTGGCCGGTTCTGTCATCGAAGGCGCTTTCGAGGTGTTGAGCGGCTTCGAACGCGTGAAGGAATCCCGCGACCTGATGCGCGCTATCACGCTGGACGAAGGCGAAGCCGAAGTGTTCGCCCGTTCCGCGCTGGCCCTCAAGTACGACCCCACCGATAACAAGCCCGCGCCCATCACGGAAAGCCAAATCCTGATGCCGCGCCGGTTCGACGACCGCCGCCCGGACTTGTGGAGCGTGTTCAACCGCACCCAAGAAAACCTGACCAAAGGCGGATTGCATGGCCGCAGCGCCAACGGACGCCGCCAGCAGACCCGCCCCGTGCAGGGCATTGATTCCGATGTGCGCCTCAATCGCGCCCTCTGGATGTTGGCCGATGGCCTGCGCCAGTTGAAGGCCTGATTCCCCACGCGGCAGGGGCAGGCAGCAGCCCTTGCCGCTTTCTTCGCTGCTGCATCCCTGAACCGATAGGAGTTATCACCATGAACGCCATTACCCAAACCGAAGCCCGCGCCCTCAACACCGCCGCCGCTATCCCGCTGGAAGCCGCCGACCCGACCAAGAACCTGATTTTGGTTCCGCTGTCGCGGCTGGTGTCGCGTCCTGCTGGCCGCAACGTGCGCAAGACCCCGCGCATGTCCATTCCCGAACTCGCCGCGAGCATTCAGCGTGTCGGCCTGCTGCAAAACCTCATCGTCATTGCCGCCGCCGATGGCGAGCATTACGAAGTCGTGGCCGGTGGCCGCAGGCTGGCCGCGTTGAAGCTGCTGGCGAAGAAGCGCCGCATCAGCAAGGAATGGGAAGTGCCTTGCCTGTTGGTGGCCGATGGCACCGCCCGCACGGCCAGCCTCACCGAGAACGTGCAGCGCGAAGCCATGCACCCCGCCGACCAGTTCGAGGCATTCGCCGCGCTGGTGGCCGAAGGCCGACCCATCGAGGACATAGCCGCCGATTTCAGCGTCACGCCGCTGGTGGTGCAGCGCCGCTTGAAGCTGGCGAACGTCTCGCCCCGGCTGCTGGCCGACTACCGCGCCGAAGCCGTGACGCTCGATCAGTTGATGGCCCTTGCCATCACCGACGACCACGCCGCGCAGGAAACCGCGTTCTACGACGCGCCGACGTGGCAGCGCAACCCTTCCCAATTGCGCGACCGCCTCACCGAGCGCGAGATTGACGCATACCGGCATCCGCTGGTGCGTTTCGTGGGGCTGGATACCTACGGAGCCGCAGGCGGTGGTGTGCGCCGTGACCTGTTCGCGGAAGGTGACGCGGGCGTGTATCTGACCGATGCCGCGCTGCTGGAACGGCTGGCGCAAGACAAGCTGGCAGGTATCGCCGCCGAGGTGAAGGACGAAGGCTGGGCGTGGGTGGATGCCACCCCCGCCGTGACCCATGCCGACCTGCACGCCTTCCAGCGTGCGCCGAGGGAGCGCCGCGAACCGAACAAGCGCGAAGCGCAGCGCATCGAGAAGCTGCAAACCAAGATGCACGAACTGGCCGCCGCCGTGGATGACGCGCTTGATACCGAGGACGAGGAAAAGGCCGATGCCTTGCAGGAAGAAGGCGAAGCCGTGGGCGAGCAGTTGCAGGCGCTGGAAGATGGTTTGCAGGACTACGGCGCGACCGTGAAGGCCGCGGCTGGTGCCATCGTCACCATCGACCGCAACGGCGAAGCAGTGATTCATCGGGGGCTGATGCGCGAAGCCGAAGCCAAGGCGCTGCGCACGCTGGAACGCTTGCGGCAGGGTTTTGGCAGCGAACGCGAAGCCGAGAATGACGATGGAGGCGAAGACGACGAGCAGCACAAGACTGCCGCCATGTCCGACAAGCTGGCGCAGCGGTTGAGCGCCCACCGCACCGCCGCTCTGCAAATCGAAGTCGCCCGGCATCCACAAGTGGCGTTGGCCGCGCTCGTACATGGCATGGTGCAGACCGTCTTGCAGGGCAGCCACTACGGCCACGACTTGCCGCTGGGCGTGAGCCTCAAAGCGCAAAACCGGCTGGACGGCATCGCCCCGGACATACCTGATTCGACCGCCGCCGTGGCGCTGCGCGAGTTGCAGCAGTTCGCAGGCGAGGGCTTGCCGGAGGACAGCGCCGAACTGTTCGCCGTGCTACTGGTGAAGTCGCAAGATGAACTGGTGCGGCTGCTGGCGGTATGCGTGGCCGTCACGGTGGACGTGGTGACACCCCGCGCCATGCAGCCGCAACCGGGCGCGGAACTGGCGCAGGCCGTAGGGCTGGACATGGCGGCATGGTGGAAGCCCACCAGCGAAGGCTATTTCCGCCACATCGCCAAGCCCGCGATTCTGGAAGCCGTGAAGCAGTACGCCCCGGCGCACGTCACCCGGCTGGCGAAGTTGAAGAAAGGCGACATTGCCAGCGAAGCCGAACGGCTGGCGGATGGCACGGGATGGATGCCTGTCGTGTTCAAGGCCGAAGGCACCGACGACACGACGGCGCAGGATGCGCCGCAGGCCGTGACGAACGACGAGCCGGAAGCCATCGACAACGAGCAACAGGCCCACGCACTCGCCGCCTGATCTTCACCACCACCGAACGCCCCGGTTCCAGCCGGGGCGCTTCGCTGTTCCATCAGCATTGGCACCAAGCCGTACCGTCCTGGTGCCGATGATAAAAAAAATCCGGGCGCGGCGGGGGCCGCGCCCGGTTTCAATGCCCAAAGCCAGAACGCCCCTTCGTCGCCTTCGAGCAGGCGGCGAAGGGGCGGCGCACAAGTGACCTTGTGCGCGTGAACCCCCCGAAGCCCATGAGTGCTTCGGCGCACAGCGCCGACGACATTCCGAACGCGCCCCGCCGCAATGGGCGGGGCGCGTGGGGCTACGCCCCGGCTTGCTGCGACAGGTTGCACGAAAGCGTGCCGTCCTCGACGCTGGCGGTTCGTCGCCTGTACGTCACGAAGGACGGTTCACCGACACGCCGCCCGGCCCTCCAATGGAGCTTCCACGCCACGCCTCAAGCACCAGGCCGCAAGCTACGGCAGGGCGCTTTCAACTTGTCGCTGGGCGTTCTCCTTGCCCCAGTCAGGGCGCAAGCCGGTCAAGCCGTCGTGCGGGGAGCCGAGTCGGCCATGTTCCCTTTCGGAGCGGGTCGGCCCAAGGCGTCCTGTCTGCTTGTGAATCCTGGCGGTGGCCGGGCTTCTATGGCTGCAACCTTCCAGCGAAAACAATTTCCCCTGCGCTGCGCGCATTCCTCGCGGGACAAATTCTTTTCGCTTTCAGGCGCTCCACTGAGTTGCGCCCGCAAGCGGTGCAGCCAGCCCGTCCCCCGCCGGCCGGATCACAACAGGACGCGATGGGCGCGAACCCTGTTCAACCGAAAGGAAACTCATCATGGCAAACATCGGCACCTTCACCGCAGAGAAAGACGGCTTCACCGGCCAGCTCCGCACCCTGACCCTCAACGTCAAGGCCAAACTGGTTCCCAACGACAAGGGCGAGAACGAAAGCGCTCCGGATTTCCGCCTTCAGGCGGCAGGCCACGATTTCGGCGCGGCTTGGAAGAAAACCAGCGAGGCCGGGCGGGATTACCTGTCGGTGGCCATCGACGATCCTTCATTCCCGGCGACGGTCTATGCCCGCCTGATCGAAGGCGAGAACGGCACACACGACCTGATCTGGTCGCGCAGCAAGCCCAAGGCTGCCTGACGGCCGCACACCGCGCCCCGCCCTTTGCGGTGGAGCGCGGTGCTGCTGATCGCAGCAGCGCGCGCACAGGGTTTCAGTAGTTGCCTCATGCCCCGCATGTCCTGGGCCAGCATCGCATCGTTGATGGTCGAATGGCTCGAAGCCGTGGCAGCAGCAGGAACAGCATGGCGTGTCGGCGCATTGCGCCGCCGGGCTTTCGGGCTGCGCCCCATGCCGCCAATGGCGTCATGTCCATTCGGCTTCAATCCCTCACGCCTTCGCGCCTGCCGGCGCTGCGCACTCCGCTTGCACGAATCAAGACGCGCGCTATGGCGCGTCGCGCTCTTTCAGCACGGCCTCGAACTCTTGCCGCACCTGCGCCAGCAGATCGTCGGCCTTGCGCGCATCGTCGCCGGCGTAGGCCAGCGTCAACAGCGTCAGCGGATGCACTTCCATGACCTCGCACAGCTCGGTCAGCTTGTGCAGGGTCGGACTTTTCAAGTCGCGCTCCAGCGTACTCATGTAGGTACGGCTGGACACGTCGGAGAACGCTTCCTGGCTCAAGCCTCGCGCCTTCCTGACTGTCCGTATTGCCGTTGCCAATGAGTGTTTCGCTGTCACTAACTTGGTTTCCCCATAAAACCAAGATGACAGCCCATTGCGATCTATAGGGCTACAACCTATAGTGTTCATTCATGGCTGGAAGGCCCACTTTCGTGCTTCTACTGAAATCCGCATGCGTGGATTGCGACAGAACCGGGAAATCACATCCGTGCCTTTCCAGCTTCCCACACTCACGTTTTTGCGCTTTCGTTCTTCTATGGATTTGGTGACTTGCGCCTCTGCGCTTCGGATCAGAAGCCCATTCGCCCATCCTAGGCTTCGTAGAGAGGGCTCCCCATGGCCATGCCGCTTGTCACCGTTGATGAACGTGCGCAGTTGCTGACCCACGGTGCGGCACTCGCTGCTGGTCAGGGACTTGACGTGTCACCTGTAGTGCGGTTGTTCACGCCCGACGCACATGCGACGTGGCTGCTGGTGTCACTTGACCCTGTCGATGGCGACACGGCCTATGGCTTGATCGACCTTGGTATCGGCATGCCTGCGCTCGGGAAGGTCAAGCTGTCTGACCTAGCCAGCATCGTCGGGCCACGCAAGCTGCCGGTGCGGCGAGATCGGTACTTCCAAGCGGCACGCCCGCTGGCGGAGTACGTCCAGCGGGCACAAGAAAGCGGTTCGATCACCGACTGATGGAAGCCAGTGCGGCTTGGCGAGCCGGGGCAATTATGACTATTTCGGTACTACCTAAGACCTACTCGGTCTGAATCGGCATTGATGCACCTAGGCGGTGCAAGTCAGATGCAAACGGTCATGATCTTCGGCACGGGTTACGGCACGGTACCTAACGTCGCTCACGATCTTGGACCCCGCGGCTGTCGCATTCAGACGATCCGCGCAACGAGTTGGAGCCACACGATCTTGACACGTGTCGTTACAGCTTAACCGTTTTTTATGACAAACCGATGTCATTTCTGTAGCTCCTACATCTCGTGAATCGTGGCGACGTACCCCAAGCAAAAGGGAGGTTTCGCCATGACAGATCGCAGCGCCGAACACTGGTATCCGACAGCTGCTTATCTCTACGTTCTGCACCTCGACGGCCCCGCACTGGCCTGGGAGTACCTGCGCCGCAATCCCGACTACCGCCGCGACTGGCTACGCCGTCGCCGTCGGCCGGACGCTGCTCAGGCTTGGGGCTTACGTCTCTTGGAAGACCCGGCCTTGGATTCGCGCGACACGCATCCAGCTTGGTTTCCCGATCACGATGCCGTGGTGCAGGTTTATCCCGATGCCGACCCGCCACCCCAAGCCCATGCCTTCGAGTTCTGGCGCGTCCCTGGCAGAAAACAACTGATCCACGACGGCAAACGCCTAGTGCTTGTGTCGCATTGGCCCGGCTGCTGCTTACGCCTCGCGCTTGGGCCGGGGCTGGATGACGGCATGGCCTATCTCTATGCCGCCCGCGCCTGCGCAACACCCTGCGCGCGCTATCGCATGCTCGCCGCTGAAGTGGACACCTTGGCGGCCGCCACGATTGCCACGCCTGCAGCGGCAGCCCGCTCACGGCCTACACCGGCAGCGGTGCTGGAGCTGCACACCTTGCAGGCGCTCGACGCCGCCCTGGCTGGCGCGTCCTTGCGCGACGTGGCCGAAGGGCTTTTTGGGGCCTCTGTCGTCGCAGATGACTGGCACAAGGACAGCGCTTTGCGTGCCCGTGTGCGGCGGCTGGTGCGCCGTGGCGATTCCTTGATGCACGGTGGCTATCGGCGCCTGGCGCAACTCCCGCCACTGTCGCAGTAGGGGGGACGTTTAGCGTCCCCTGCAGAACGTCCCTTAGCAAGCAGCCCGACTTTCTTGAAAGTGCCTCTATCCGGCCGCGTGGTGTGGCCGGGCTTGATGGAGGTACACCCCATGCGACCCGCTCCCTTGCGACCTGCCGCCGCTGCTGTCGCTGCGCCTGCGCAGCCCCAACGTTACCTGACCAACGACGAAGCCGCCGAGTACCTGCGCCTTTCGCCGCGCACGCTGGAGAAACAACGCGTGATCGGCGGCGGCCCGAAGTTTCGTAAGTTCGGCCGCCGCGTCATGTACGCGGTGTCCGACCTCGATGCCTGGGCCGACCAGCGCAGCTACGAGGCAACATCCGACCCGGAGTACGCCGAACGCCATGCGGGTGACTACCGTGATGGCCGCTGATCGCTGGCGCGTGGGTGGCCGTCACCATGTCCAGCCCGCCAGGGCAAGCCTTGCAGCGCGAACAGCTCGACCTGTTCCGCGCGCTGCCTGGCGACATGGCACCCCGCGACAGTCAAGACTTGATGGCCTTTCCGTTCTTCTCGCTAGCGAAATCGCGGCGCGTCGCGCCGATCGACTTTCGCGCCGGCGGCATCACCATCCGCGTGGAGGGCACGGCCGAGCATGGCATAGCCACGATATGGGATGCCGACGTGCTGATATGGGCCGCGTCGCAGATCGTGGAGGCGCGCGACGCGGGCTTGCGCCCGTCGCGCTGGATACGCGCCACCCCCTACGAGATCCTGCGCTTCATCGGGCGCGGCACGTCCCTCAACGACTACCAGCGCCTGAAAGCCGCGCTCGACCGGCTGCAATCGACCACCGTGGCCACGTCCATCCGCGAAACCACGGGAAGACGATTGCATCGCTTCTCGTGGATCAACGAGTGGAAGGAGCTGGCCGATGCCAGCGGCGTGCCGCTGGGCATCGAACTGATCCTGCCGGACTGGTTCTATGCGGGCGTGCTCGATGCCGCCCTGGTGCTGACCATCGACCCAGCCTATTTCCGCTTGAAGGGCGGGATCGAACGCTGGCTGTACCGTCTGGTGCGCAAGCACGGCGGCAAGCAGCCGGGCGGCTGGCAATTCGACTTCCGGTACCTGCACCGCAAGTCGGGCAGCGCTGCGCGCTTCTCCGACTTTGCTTACGACCTGCGCGTCCTGGTGGCGCGGCAGTCGCTGCCCGGTTACGTCCTGGGCATCGAGCGGATGCCGGACGACGGAATGGAGCTACTGACGTTCCGGCCCGTGCTGCACACGGCACGGGGATAAGTCGGGGAAAAGGTGTGGACGGCCTCGTGCTATCAGGAGTACCGGGTATCGTGCTATCGGGAGTACGCCTATCGTGCTATCAGGAGTACGAAAACGCCGGGAAGCCAATAACGGCGCGGGTTTGCGGCCCCTCTAACTTCCCTAACAAGAAATACATAACTTGTAGTAGAAGCGCGCCGTTTCGGTGGACAACCGCGAAACGGCACGGCGAACAGCGTTTTGCACGGCAGGCAAAGCTTGGCTTTCCAGTCTGGAGGGCCACGCCATGATCGTCGCGCTGCTCAACCAGAAAGGCGGCGTCGGCAAGACCACGCTTGCCACACACATCGCCGGCGAGCTGGCGCTACACGGCCAGCATGTCGTCCTGCTCGATGCCGACCCGCAGGGTTCATCTCTGGACTGGACACAGCGCAGAAGTCAGCAAGGCTTGCCACGGCTGTTCAGCGCCGTGGGCCTAGCCCGCGAAACGCTGCATCAGGAAGCGCCAGAACTCGCCAGGCGGGCCGATCACGTCATCATCGACGGCCCGCCGCGCATCGCCGCCCTGGCGCGCTCCGCGCTGCTGGCGGCCGAGCGCGTGCTGATCCCGGTGCAGCCCAGCCCCTACGATCTGTGGGCCAGTGCCGAGATGGTGGCGCTGATCCGCGAGGCGCAGGTGTTCCGGCCTGCGCTGCGCGCGGCCTTCGTCATCAACCGGCGCGTCAGCACCACAGTGATCGGGCGCGAAGCGCGGCAATCGCTGGCTGAACAGCCGCTGCCCGCGCTGCGTTCGGAAGTGCATCAGCGCATCGTGTTCGCCGACAGCGTGGCCGCTGGCCGGCTCGCACGCGAGACAGCGCCCGACAGTGCCGCCGCCCGCGAGATCACCGCCCTGGTGGACGAACTGCTGCGGTGGCCGACATGACAGCGCAGCAGCCACCCAACAGCAAACGCACGGGCAAGCGCGTCGGCATCGGCGCGCCTGACCCTCGACATCACGCCCGCCATGCGGGCGCGCATCAAGGTGTTGGCCTTCACGCGAGGCGTGACCGTGGCCGACCTGCTGCGCGGTCTGCTGGAGCGGGAGTTTCCACCGGAGAACACACCATGACCGCATCCGCTTTGCCTGCCGCGAACGCGGCACCGGCTGCGCTGCCGCTGCATCCCGTAGCACTCGCCGGACAGGCCGGCAACGTGCCGCTGACGCGCGTTTCGTTGGCCTATCTCGAACACCGCTTCAAGCTCTACCTGCGCTTCGGCGAACCCGCACGCACGCTGCGCCTGGACGACTGGCGGCGCTGCGCGGTGTTCCTGCCGAGCGCGATGTTCTGCCGCATCCGCTGGCAGGCCAACGACTACGGCACGATCCGCTGGCAACTCATGGTGATGCAGGCTTGCACACCGCTGGACGCGGCGCAGCGCATCCCCGGCGTGCAGCCGGGTGCACGCTTGCTGCTGCACGCCGAAGGCGATGCCAACGTGCGCGCCGTGCTGGAACGTATCGACGGCATCGAGGCGCTGGGCATCGCCGCCATCGACGTGTCGCCCGCGTACTGGTGCACGCTGGGCAACCGTCTTGCGGCTCGCCTTGCGCTGCCCGAATACAACGCCGAGCGGCATACCGCCTGGCTGGCCGGGAAGGTGCTGCCATGACGGCCCCGACCACCACGGCCAACGCGCCCGCCGTACCACCGCGTCCTCGCTCACGCCTGCGCGCTCGCATCGTGCTGGCGACACTGGCCGCCATCGGCTTCGCTGCGCTGACCTGGGCGGCTTTCGTGTCGCCGCTGCCGCGTCTGACCTACAACCCGTCCGACAGCGTGGCGGTCGGTTGGTATCGCATTGACCCGTTCGACCCGCGCACCGCCTCATTGCCACGCCCGTTGTCCGTGGACAACATCGTGCTGGTGCCGCTTTCGGCCACGGCCGCCGCGCTCGCTGCGCAGCGCGGCTATCTGCCGACGCGCGTTCCGCTGCTCAAACGTGTGGGCGCGGTCGCGCCGCAACACGTCTGCATCGTCGCCGGTCAGGTACGCATCGACGGCGTGCCTTCCGCCGCCGTGCTGCCTGCCGACCGGCTGGGCCGGGCGCTGCCGTCCCTGCAACTTTGCCGCCGCCTCGAACCGGGCGAGCTGTTCCTGTTGAGCGTGACCAATCCAGCATCGTTCGACAGCCGTTACTTCGGCCCGGTCAGCGCATCCGCCGTGATCGGCATTGCGCATCCGGTGTGGCTGGAGATACGCCCATGATGGCCGCCGATTCGCTACGCTCCGGCGTGCCATCGGGCATGTCGTTCTCGCTGCTGCTGCCGTGTCGTCGCGGTTGCCGTGCTGGTGCATTCGCACCGCACGTCGCGCAGCATCCGGCGCAGCCGTCCAACGTGCAGGCGTCTTGCCTCGAACGCGCCCGGCCTGCGGCCATTGGCGCGTTCGCCGGCGCGCTGGCTGCTCACGCAGCAGCGCCGCCGGGCCGCCGGTGCCTGGAGCGACAGCGAAGGGCAAAGGCGGAAGGCAAGACAAAAGGACGCGGCACTGGGCCGCGTCGAAAGCCTGTCTGCACATGGGGGGAACACAGCACGGAGCGGCTTTGCCGCCGTGCCGCGTTCGGCGCGAGGGTCGCGCCAATGCAGGCATGCCCGCGTGCTTCGCACGACAGGACACGCCTGAGCTTGCCGGGAGAATGGCGATGACCGACCGCCGCGACGACGATTTCCGGGTGCGCCCCAGCGCCCCGAAGAACCGGGGCAAGGGCCAGGGGCAGAGCTTCGTTTCCAAGGTGCTCAAGCAGGCTGGCAAAGCCAGCAGCGGCAAGTCGGCGGTGCGCCGTCCTGGGGCCGCAGGCACCGGCCAGCGCCCCGGCTCTCGGCTCGGGCGCGGCCACACGGCAGCGCGCTTCGCCGGGGCGAAGCTAACGCCCATGTCGCGGCGCGTGACCATCAAGACCTTGCTGGTCAATCACCAGCGGGCCAGCCCGCAGTCGCTCGCCAAACACCTGCGGTACGTCGAGCGCGACGGCGCGGGCCGCGATGGCGAACCTGGCCAGGCCTACGGACCGCAGTCCGACGAAGCCGACCTGGACGCCTTCAAGGAACGCTGCGCCGATGACCGCCACCATTTCCGCTTCATCGTGTCCCCCGAAGACGGCGTGGAGCTGGACGACCTGCGCACCTACACCCGCCATCTGGTGAACCGCATGGAAGCCGACCTGGGCACACGGCTGGATTGGGTCGCGGTCGATCACTGGAACACCGACAACCCGCATACCCACTTGATCGTGCGCGGGCGCGACGACACCGGCAAAGACCTCATCATCGCGGGCGACTACATCGCACACGGCTTTCGCCATCGGGCCGCCGAACTGGCGACCGAATGGCTGGGGCCGCGCACCGAACTGGAGATCCACCAGACC
Organism: Shewanella sp. SW32; assembly: GCF_025653365.1. Classification (NCBI taxonomy): domain Bacteria; kingdom Pseudomonadati; phylum Pseudomonadota; class Gammaproteobacteria; order Alteromonadales; family Shewanellaceae; genus Shewanella; species Shewanella sp. SW32. Next base: position 12,940 of record NZ_JAKKSJ010000060.1, read on the forward strand.
TTGGGGCGCGAGGTCGAACAGGAGCGATGGACGAGCCTCGATCGCACGCTGCAACGCGAGGCCGGCGAGGATAGCAGGGTGCGAATCGAACGCTTCAATGAGCCGGACTTACAACGCCAGCGCCTGCTGCTGATCGGCCGGCTGCAACGCTTGCAGCGCCTGGGCCTGGCCGACGAGGTGCAGCCCGGCACCTGGGCCGTCCATACAGACGCGGAGAAGACGTTGCGTGCACTGGGCGAGCGCGGCGACATCATCCGCACCATGCAGCGCGCCATGCGCGGCGAGCCGCGCGAGCTGGCGGTGTTCGAGCCAGGCGACGACGGCCGAACCATCCTCGGCCGCGTGGCCGCCAAGGGCTTGGCCGACGAGCTGCACGACCGGGGCTATCTGGTCATCGACGGCACGGATGGCAAGGCCCACTACGTCACGCTGAACGCCCGCGACGAGCTGGCGAACTACCCCACGGGCGCGGTGGTGGAAGTGAAGGGTTCGGCCGACGTGCGCGCCGCCGACAAGAACATCGCCGCGCTGGCGAGCGATGGCCTGTACCGCGCCGATCATCACCTGGCGATCGAGCAAGGCCGGGCAGTACCCGGACGCGACCCGCAGGAAGTTGTCGCCGCCCACGTCCGGCGGCTGGAAGCCCTGCGCCGGGCCGGCGTCGTGGAGCGCGTGGCCGAAGGGCTATGGAAGGTGCCGGACGACATGGCCGAGCGTGGCCGTCAGTACGACGCGCAACGGCTGGGCGGTGTGTCCGTGGAGCTGAAAACGCATCTGCCCATCGAGCGGCAGGTGCGCGTGATCGGCGCGACTTGGCTCGACCAACAATTGATCGGCGGCGGTCGTGGGCTGGGCGAACTGGGCTTTGGCGGCGACGCCAAGCAGGCTATGCAGCAGCGCGCCAACTTCCTGGCCGAACAAGGGCTAGCCGAGCGGCGCGGGCAGCGCGTGATCCTTGCCCGGAATCTGCTGGGCACGCTGCGCAGTCGGGAACTGGCACAAGCCGCCAAGGACATTGCGGCGGAAACCGGCCTGGAACATCGCTCTGTCACAGACGGCCAGCGCGTCGCCGGCATTTACCGGCGCTCCGTCATGCTCTCCAGCGGGCGCTACGCGATGCTCGATGACGGCATGGGGTTCAGCCTAGTGCCGTGGCGGCCGGTGATTGAGCCGCGGCTGGGGCAACAGCTTGCCGCCAAGGTTATCGGCGGAAGTGCCTCTTGGGAACTCGGACGAAAGCCCGGTATCGGTATCACTTAAATATCAAGGGGAGCTGAGTCCTAGGCACTGTCTGCTTGCCCGTCGAGATTCTTTTTAAAGATTCAATCAGCGCCAGAAACTCCTCGGATTGCCTCAGTGCTTCGCTTCCCGCAGTTTGCAGGTCCAAGACATCCTTGGCCTCGATTGTGAAGGCTGTGGGCACGCGTAGCAGCGAGTGCCGGATCTTGTCGTCCGGCACGTCGTTCAGACTTACGCTTACTACATGGATTTCTGCGTCAGCTGCAAAGGGGCTGTCCGCTTGGCCACGGGTGCGAGCAATCTCGGAACGCCAGTGCTGCAGGTCGTCGTTAAGCATGGCCAGCGTCACCTGGGTCTCGCGAGCGCCTGCACCGAAGATCAGCGACTCAAGTACTTGCGTCGTACTGGGGACTCGGTCGCTACTGTCCACGCGCTCGCTCAGGCCGCGTTCGGAGTTCACAGTCACCAACACGAGTCGGCGCAGGCTTCCGGGCTTGACGTCCGAGAAGTTGGCGCTCATTGAGCCCGAGGCTACTAGCCGGTCTAGCATCAGACGTACGCCGAGGTTGTCGGAGACACCACCGTCTACGAGGTGGATAAAGGGCCGATCCTGCGCATTGCGGTAGCTGTCTATGCTGCTTTGCAGGATGCGTGATCTGAAATCTTGCCCACGGATAGGCAAAGATCGAAGAGGCGGCGGACAAGTATTCGCGTTGTTTCGTACCGTTACGGGCGACAGCAGCAGCGGCACTGCCGACGAGGCCGCCACCGCGAAAGACAGCGGCGTGGCATCGAGGTCGGAACAGATTAGCCGGAACTGCTCGGTAGTGAAATCGAAAGGGGCACCGGTAGTGAGGTCGGTTGCCGTGATCATCAGATCGGGCGCGCCCGGTCGTCGACGCACGTCACCAAAGGTGCGACCTTCGAAAAGTTCGTCCAGGCGTTGAGCCAAGATCTGGCTGCGTCCAAACCAAGGTGAAGTTAGTCGATAGAGACGCGCAGGCCAGAGAGCTTCACGTACGAGTCGCGCCTCAAAGGGTACAAGCAGAAAATCCGGTTCGAAACGAGTCAGCGTGGCATCGCCGAATGCCGCGAAATGCGCGGCAAGGATGCTGCCCCCCGACACGCCGCTGACCAAAGACACCTGGTCCAGCAGAGTTGTCTCCTGGCCCTCTAGAGCGAAGCGTGTGGCCTTGAGTTCGCGCAGCACGCCCAGGCCAAAGGCCGCCGCCCGCGCGCCTCCACCTGACAGTGTTACCGCGACAACGACCGGTTGGTTGACCTCTGGCGGCCGGATGCGTTGGTCGCCCTCGGCGGAAGCCACTAAGGTGGCCTCGGAAAGTGGTGGGTTGATCCAAGGACGGTAGGTGGAGCACCCTGTCAGAACTACCATCGCCATCGCGCAGGCCAAACCCAACCGCGTGGATCTACACGCCTCCAGTCGCTTTACCCCCGCAAATAGCATCGCGCAACCTCTCGAATAGAAAAGAACGAAAGGCCACGGCAATTTTGCGGTGGAACCGAGCGAATTCAGAATGATGCTGGCGATCCAAGAAAGGCACCCCACCAACCCTCTTAATGGGGTTTCTCGCACTTTGCTTGTGGCGCGCGCAGGTATGGAATAAATGCTATTCACGAGTCAGCACTTCTCCAAGCGCTATTGATCTGTTCAAGGCAGGTGGAGATTGCAGACTTTGCATGTCCGAGCAGTGTATAGGACCCTTTGAAATCAGCGAGAGCGTTGCCGTGCCCGAAGCAGCTAGCAGCAGCAACTCGACGACCTGTTTGTTCATCTACTGCCTCGAACTCCAAACTGGCTCCGCCGGTTGTCACTGGCCCAACAAGCAACGTCGTTAGGGTATTGACTGCTCGATTAGGTGTCTCAATGGTCGTAATTGCCACACGCACACGTATGCGGCCTGACGAGGAGGGAGCTTCGGACTTGGTTTGGAGGTGTCGCAGTTCACTGTTGACATGATCGAGAAGCTCACGCACTTGCTCCGAGTCAAGACCATCAATGCGTCCAGTTCCCGTCACTATCTGAGCACCCTCGACTACTATTTCCCGGTAATGACGGGGCTCAAAGCCAGGCGCTTTAAAGAGTAAAACGTTCTCGTACTTCGTTTTTTCCAATGCATCGTAATTACCAAGAAACGCAGATCTCGTCATTCCGTTTGATGCACAGCCAGACAAGGTCGCAGCAAGGCTTAGCACCAGAAGGAGCCGGGCCGGTGAAATAGAGGTATTCATAGAAAGTTTCGCTTATCCCATTTTCAAACAGACAATTCCGGAGACAACAAGCGCAATGCCGGCCCAACGTATCAAGGAAGCCGTGTCACCGAACACATACACACCCACAAGAAATGCACCTAGTGAACCGATGCCGGTCCAGACCGCATAGGCTGTTCCCATGGGAATATGCTTGAGTGATAGCCATAGGAAAAATCCACTGGCTGCCATACAGGCAACCGCAATGGCCGGCCCCACGTAGCGCATCGCCACATTGATTGCACCCAGCTTGAGGCCGAGTGGCCAACCTATTTCGAAAAGTCCAGCAAGCAGAAGCACTAGCCATGGATTCCACATCAGCGGGTTCATGTATTTCTCCAAATCTATTCAGAAAAACTTAGCCATCCAACCATCGACAAAATCGGCAGGTTGGCGACAGTTAGTTTTATTCCTAGAGTCTTTCCAATAACGCTGAATCAGCCCCCTGCGTTGCCCCAGCTACGGGACATGACGGGGCCTAACACGTTGATCAGATGGTTTAAATCGGCTGCGTCGGATGTCGCGTCGCTTCTTGACGCTGCTTTCTGCCGGGCCACTTCATCCCAAACAGCACTTCGTAGAGCAGCGGGATCAATCCCAGCGTCACGAGAGTGCCAAGCGCTAAGCCACCAATCATGGCGATGGCCATGCCCTTCCACAGCGGACCTGCAAACAACATCAGTGGCACCAGACCGGCGATACAGGTCACCTTCGTCATCACGATCGGACGCAGCCGCTGCATCGCCGCCCCCACCAGGGCCTCATGCCGCGCGAGCCCTTCCGCGAGGCCCTGTTCAATGCGTTCGAGCAGCAGAACAGCGTTGTTGACGATGATTCCAAAAAGCGCGAGCACACCAAAGGTCGCCATGAAGCTGAAAGGCGTCCCTGTCGCCTTCAATGCAATCACGACACCAATCAACGTGAACGGAATGGTTGCTAGGATGACGATCAGCTTGCGGAACGAATTGAACTGCCAGATGAACAGCAGCAGCATCGCCAGAAGAGCAAACGGCATGTAGTGCGAAAGCGAAGCATTCGATTCAGCTGATTCTTCAATTTCTCCACCAAGCTCTATGGCATAGCCTGCAGGTAGTTCGATTGCAGCGATCCTAGGTGCGAGATGATCCACGATCTCTTGCGCGGTGTATGCCGTGTTCTGCCCCTGAACCGTAACCGTACGAATGAGATTGCGGCGTTGAATAACGGACGGCTCGCTGGACAGCGTGACATCGGCCACTTGAGCAAGAGAAACGGGTTGTCCACCCGACGCAGGATAGATGGTCGTCGCACCTACGTCTGCAGTACTGCGCCGATCACTGGACGTCCCACGCATCACGATTGGCACGCTGGTATCACCATCGCGGATCACCGAGATCGACTGGCCGATGTAACGGGTGCCAAGCCAGGCGGCGATGTCGTCGGTGGTAACGCCAGCACGTCGCGCACGGTCTTGATCGACTCGAACATCGAGACGGCCGACACGAGTGTCCCAGTTGTTCTTGATGTTGGCAGTTCCAGGCAAATCCCGAAGTGCGGACTCGATCTTTGCCGCTGCATTCATGAGCACCTCATGATCCGGCCCGCTGACCCGGTAGACGGCTGTGCCAGCTTCGGTAGTACCTAACGAGAACCGCTGAGGCTCTGCGCGTACCTCTCCATGATGCTGGGCGAAATAAGCCCGCGTCCGGGCAATCACCGCATCAATGTTGGTGCCTGTCTTGACCGTCACGACGAAGTACGCAATGTTCGATGCTGGCAACGGTGGATTCAATCCGAGGATGAAGCGCGGTCCACCGTCAGCCACGTAGCCAATGTGATCCGTAATTTCGGGGTTGATTTCTTGATCGCCGAGCCAGCCACTGACCTCCTTCACTTTCGCAAGCGTGAGGCGTGAATCCGTTCCTGGTGCGAGTTGAACAGGTATCTGGAATTGCACACGGTCGGACTTCGGCAAGAAGTCGTATGGCAGTGTCGTAAATCCGTACAGAGCGACGGCCAATGCGCCCGTCATCACACCGACGTAGATCGCCTTGTGGCCGAGTACCCACTCAAGCACCTTGCGATAGCCGCGATAGAAGCGTGTGTTGTAGGTCTGCGCGTCGTCTGCTGGCTGATGGTGCACTTTGGCGAAGTGGTAGCACAGCAGAGGTGTGACGGTCAGGCAGAGCAGCCAAGATCCGAGCAAGGTGAGCGCAAGGACGATGACCAGAGAGCGCAGATATTCACTCGTCTCACTCTGTCCAAAAAAGAACGGTGAAAAAGCGATGACGATGACCAAGGAGGACGTCAGCAGTGGCAGTGCAAGCGTGCGGCCAGCTTCGAGACAAGCCTGTTTGCGGTCTTCCCCAGCAGCCAGGCGCCGTTCAATGTCTTCGGCAATCACGATGCCGTTGTCTACCAAAAGACCCAGCGCGATGATGATGGCGGCCATCGAAACGCTCTGCAGTTCGATGTTCAACGCGCGCATCACAATCAGCGCCCCCAGAATGGTCAGCGGTACGATCATGCCGACGATGATTCCTGTGCGCCAGCCCAGGAATAGGACGACGACGCCAAGCACGATGACGATCGTTTCGATCATCACATGGTTCATCTTGCCCATCTCGTGCTTAACGATGTCCGCCTGGAATGTCACATAGGACAGCTCGAAACCTGCGGGTAGAAGTTTCTCAAGCTCGGCCACGCGGGATTTGAGGGCCGCGCCGAATTGCTCCACGTTCTGGCCCGAAGTCATGGACACTGCCATCACCACGGCAGGCTGGCCCTTATAGATTGCGGCGGACTCAGGTGGATCTGCAGGTTGAACCTGCACCTGCGCAAGTTCTCCCAGTGAAATTGAAGGAGCAGGAGAAGCACCGCGCACACCCTGAGCTTGCGCCATCATGATCGGCAATGCGCGCAGCGATGCAGCGTCGCGAACCTCTCCACTAACGGCCAGCGAAGCGTTGATGCCGCCGATGGCGATTTGCCCGCCTGAAAGAACGACGTTTTGTTTAACGAGTTGATCGATCACCCCTTGAGGGGTCAATCCAAGCTGGGCTAGCTTGGGCCGGTCAAATTCAAGATAGACGCGCTCTTCCTGCAGACCATAGAAGCTGATGCGATCAACGCCAGGAAGCGCGTACAGGCGGTCGCGCATCTCTTTCAGCGAAACCCGCATCTCGCTCATGGAGTAGCCTGGAGCAGTCACAGCAATGGACGCCACGGCAACACGGCCAAAGTCGTCGTTGACAAACGGCCCCAACGTTCCCTGGGGGAGCATCGGTTGAGCATCGGCAACCTTTGCACGCACGCGCTGCCAAATGGGGGCTAGGTCGGTGTACCGCTCCCAGATCGTGACTTGTATGACGGCCCCGCCCGCGCGAACGGTCGTGGTTACGCGCTTGACCTCGGCCAGCTCCCGCAAGCGCTCTTCAATCGGGCGCGCAATCAATTGTTCGACGCGTTCAGCCGGCATGCCAGGGTTCAGAACGGCGACAACCGCATCTCGAATCGTGACCGATGGCTCTTCCTGCGAAGGGAAATTGAGGAACGTGGCAATGCCGGCAACAAGAATGATGACCGCGGCAAGGTAGGTGAGTCTGCTGGCGCGCAGCGCCATTTCTGTGATCTTCATAGCGACGTCTTCCTATAGCGCGTCAGCGTCCGGCCAATTGAGTCGTGGCTTTGAGTGGAGTGACTTGTTGTCCGTTCGTCAGCCAGCCCGCGCCAGCCGCGACCACCATCTCGCCCCGCTTCAGGCCACCCACGACGCGAACGTTGTCGCCGCCTGGCTCGCTCTGGAACTGCACTTCCCTGCGGTGCACCTTCTTCCCCGTCACGTCATACACAAACACTGCGGCTTGTCCCGCTTTCTCACTGAGCACCAGTGCCGAATAGGGAAGCATCAGGCGGTCTGGTGAGGCATCCTTCGCTTCCGGCGCCTTCAGCAATACTTGAACGGCTGACCCGGGTCGAAGACTGCGCGCCTGAGTGGCATCTTGAGGAACTAGCACGACAGGCAAAAGTGAGCCATTTTCTGCACGCAAGCCAATGCGTTGTACCGAAGCACGAACGGGACTTGCTGACTCGCTCAGACGCAGTTCTGCGACTTGCCCAACTTTGATGTGCACTGCTTGGGTCGTCGATGCAGTCGCAAGGACTTCTACGCCGCTGCGCAGTCCATCCACTTGAAGCACGGGCGCTCCGGCTGCAATATCAGTGAAAGGCAGAGCGAGCTTCTCCGCGACGACGCCGTCAAATGGCGCATGAATGGCGGTACCCCGTCTCGCACGCTCGGCGAGGCCCAATGTGGCCTTTGCATTGCGTACCTGGCTTTCAGCAGCAACCAACTGTGCTTTCACACTCTCGAATGCCGCGGGGGATATCACGTTGCCCTCAAGCAGCCCCCGTTGCTGCGTTGTTTGAACGATTCTGTCTGCCAATGCGGCTTCCGCAGCAGCGAGTGTCGCCCGAGCCTGTTCTAGGCGGAGTTGCTCGGGCTGAACATCCAACTCAGCCAGAAGCTGTCCGCGAGAGAAGCGATCTCCCACGTCCACATGAAGCTTGCTGATACGCCCGCCAGTCTCGAACCCCAAGGTACTCCGCTCACTGGAGCGAGCTAGACCACTCAATTCAATGCGATTGGCCACAGAACCTACATCCCCCACCGTGAGCAGCTTGACCGCTCGCGGTGGATCGGAAGCAGGCTCCTTCTGACTACCACAGCCGGCAAGCGATGCGAGCAGAACAAACGCGAGGCCGACTTTCTGCATTTGCCAGGACTGGGATTTAAAGGGAGTGCAAGACACGGGAAGGCCTTTCATCAGCGTTTATCAATAGGGGTGAGTTCCAGTTCGCCGCGGGCGAGCGCCTGGAGGGTGTGCATGAGTCGAGAAAGGTCTTCGGCAGCAAACGTCGGAAAACCCATCATTTCGGCGAGGAAGACTCCGTCCAAGGCAAATAGAACGATTCCGGCGATATCGGTGCCGCGTGGAGATTTGCTCGCGTTCTCGTACTGCCTGCGGTACCAGCCGCGCACAGGCTCAAGCAGCGTGGGGTCTTCAGCCACGGCCGCCAGCAATGCAGCGCTCATCTTTTGCATCCCGCCGTCAGGCATAGCCGAGACCTGGCTGGATAGCCAAGGGTCTGGATCGCCGACGAATGGCAGCTCTCGCTCTTCCTGCCCGCCATCAAACGCCGAGACCTGGTCATCAATCATCGTGAGGAGCAGATCGCGCTTGGTCTTGAAGTGGTACAGGAACGCACCTTTGCTCATTCCTGCCCGTGCAACGACCGCGTCAAGCGTTAGGTGCCCGGCACCTCCCTCCATGACTACGTCACGCGCAGCTTGAAGGATGCGCTCCCGTGTTTGTTGCGCTTTCTTAGAGATGGAGGGGGCTTCAGCGCCGTTGTCCGCCGAATGCGACTCCTCTGGGCTTGATTTCATACGAGTTGCCATGGTGAAACTCCAAAGATGCTTGATTTTTGAATCGTCTGGACGGTATAGTACACGCCATGAACTATGCCCGTCAAGACGGCCTCCTCAATTCACAACCTAGTGGCTCAACATGTCCGATCCCTACGCCCGCCGCGGCCTTACTGCTGTTGCATTCCTATCGATCACGCTTCTCGCCGCGTGCAGCCACTCGCCTCACAGGGTGGAGACATCACGCGTTGAGGTTCCGGCCAAATTCATGAACGAAGCGGGTCTGGCTGTGCAGCAGGTGCCAGCACAAGCA
>NZ_JAKKSJ010000007.1:0-160050 GCF_025653365.1 Shewanella sp. SW32
GTGCTTGTGCTGGCACCTGCTGCACAGCCAGACCCGCTTCGTTCATGAATTTGGCCGGAACCTCAACGCGTGATGTCTCCACCCTGTGAGGCGAGTGGCTGCACGCGGCGAGAAGCGTGATCGATAGGAATGCAACAGCAGTAAGGCCGCGGCGGGCGTAGGGATCGGACATGTTGAGCCACTAGGTTGTGAATTGAGGAGGCCGTCTTGACGGGCATAGTTCATGGCGTGTACTATACCGTCCAGACGGTTCAAAAATCAAGCATCTTTGGAGTTTCACCATGGCAACTCGTATGAAATCAAGCCCAGAGGAGTCGCATTCGGCGGACAACGGCGCTGAAGCCCCCTCCATCTCTAAGAAAGCGCAACAAACACGGGAGCGCATCCTTATGAAACGCCCTATTTCATTAATCCATTTTGTGCTGCTGGCAGGCCTCACGGCAACCTTATCTGGCTGTGCTTCAAACGGAATGACTCGATCAGGGTTTCTTGGTGATTACGATGTATTGGGAAAAACGAAGTACGAAAATGTTCTGCTCTTCAAGGCGCCAGGCTTTGAACCCAGTCGTTACCGGGAAATATTAGTCGAGGATGCTCAGGTAGTGACGGCAACTGGACGCATAGGTGGGCTTGAAGCTGAGCAAGTGCGAGAGCTTCTCGATCACGTCAACAGTGAACTGCGACATCTCCAAACTAAGTCCGAAGCTCCCGCATCGTCAGGCCGCATACGTGTGCGTGTGGCAATTACGACCATTGAGACGCCCAATAGAGCAGTCAACACCCTAACGACGTTGCTTGTTGGACCAGTGACAACTGGGGGAGCTAGTTTGGAGTTTGAGGCAGTAGATGAACAAACAGATCGTCGGGTGGCTGCTGCTAGCTGCTTCGAGCACGGCAACGCTCTCGCGGATTTCAAAGGCTCCTACACACTGCTCGGGCATGCAAAGTCTGCAATCACCACCTGCCTTGAACGGATCAATAGCGCTTGGAGAAGTGCTGGCTCGTGAATAGCTGCTATTCCATAACTTCGCGCGGATCGCGAGGAGCCTCATCAAGGGGATTCGTAGGGTGCCGTTCTTGTAACGTCTGCAGCATTCTGGAGTGGCTCTGCTTCGTCGCAAAATTGCCGGCGTTTCTCGTTCTTGTCTATTCGAAACGCTGCGTGGTGCTGCTTGCAGAGGTAAAGCGCCTGGAGGTGTGTAAATTCACACGATGGAGTTTGGCCGGTGTGCTGGCAACGGTAGTTCTGACAGGGTGTTCCACTTACCGTCCTTGGATCAACCCGACACTTTCCGACGCCGCCTTAATGTCTCTCGCCGAGAACGACCAACGCATCAGGCCGTCGGAGGTCAACCAACCGGTGGTTGTAGCGGTGACACTGTCAGGCGGGGGCGCTCGGGCGGCGGCCTTCGGCCTGGGCGTGCTGCGCGAACTCAAGGCCACACGCTTCGCGCTAGAGGGCCAGGAGACCACTCTGTTGGATCAGGTGTTCCTGGTCAGCGGAGTGTCGGGGGGCAGCATCCTTGCCGCGCACTTCGCGGCCTTCGGCGATGCCACGCTGACTCGTTTCGAGCCGGATTTTCTGCTTGTGCCTTTTGAGGGGCGACTCATACGTGAAGCTCTGGGGCCTGAGCGTCTTTATAGACTAACTTCACCTTGGTTTGGGCGCAGCCAGATCCTGGCTCAACGCTTGGACGAACTTTTTGAAGGCCGCACCTTTGGTGACGTGCGCCGACGACCGGGCGCGCCCGAACTGATGATCACGGCAACCGACCTCACGACCGGTGCCCCTTTCGATTTCACCACCGAGCAATTCCGGCTAATCTGTTCCGACCTCGATGCAACGCCGCTGTCTTTCGCGGTGGCGGCCTCGTCGGCAGTACCGCTGGTGCTGTCGCCCGTAACGGTGCGAAACAACGCCAATACCTGTCCGCCGCCTCTCCGATCTTTGCCTGTCAGAGGGCAAAATTACAGATCACGCATCCTGCAAAGCGGCATAGACAGCTACCTCAATGCGCACGATCGGCCCTATATCCACCTCGTGGACGGTGGTGTCTCCGACAACCTCGGCGTACGTCTGATGCTAGACCGGCTAGTAGCTTCGGGCTCAATGAGCGCCAATTTCTCGGAGGTCAAGCCCGGAAGCTTGCGCCGACTCGTGTTGGTGACGGTGAACTCCGAACGAGGACTGAGCGAGAGAGTGGACAGTAGCGACCGAGTTCCCAGCACGACGCAAGTACTTGAGTCGCTGATCTTCGGTGCCGGCGCTCGCGAGACCCAGGTGACGCTGGCCATGCTTAACGACGACCTGCAACACTGGCGTTCCGAGATTGTCCGCACCCGTGGCCAAGCGGACAGCCCCTTTGCGGCCGACGCAGAAATCTACGTAGTAAGCGTAAGTCTGAACGACGTGCCGGACGACAAGATCCGGCATTCGCTGCTGCGCGTGCCCACAGCCTTCACGATCGAGGCTACGGATGTCTTGGACCTGCAAACTGCGGGAGGCGAAGCACTGAGGCAATCCAAGGAGTTTATGGCATTGATTGAATCTCTAAGAAGAATCACAGCAGCCAAGCAGACTGCGCCTGGTACTCAGCTTCCCTTGATATCTAACTGATACCGATACTGGGCTTTCGTCCAAGTTCCCAAGAGGCACTTCCGCCGATAACCTTTGCGGCAAGCTGTTGTCCCAGTCGCGGCTCAATTACCGGCCGCCACGGCACAAGGCTGAACCCCATGCCGTCATCGAGCATCGCGTAGCGCCCGCTGGCGAGCATAATGGAACGCCGGTAGATACCGGCTACGCGCTGCCCGTCGGCCACCGGGCGATGCTCTAGGCCGGTTTCCGCCGCAATGTCTTTCGCGGCCTGCACTAGTTCCCGATTGCGTAGCGTGCCCAGCAGGTTGCGCGCGAGGATGACGCGCTGCCCGCGGCGCTGTGCCAGCCCCTGTTCTTCGAGGAAATCGGCTCGCTGCTGTATGGCCTGCTTGGTATCACCGCCAAAGCCCAAGTTGCCCAGCCCACGGCCACCGCCGATCAGTTGCTGGTCAAGCCAAGTCGCGCCGATGACGCGGGCCTGCCGTTCAATAGGAAGGTGTGATTTCAGCTCTACGGCTACATCGCCCAGCCGTTGCGCGTCGTTGAATAGGGGTATCGGGCTGCTTGACTAATTCAGACTCACTGAACTCATCCTCGAAGTCCATCATTCAATGCACCATACCGCGGGGTTACAATCGAGATCATCTTGTTTTAAGTTAACCTTAATCAATCCTTTATGTATAAGAGAATACAGATGTGAGCGGGTTTCCCCTAGTGTTAATGATTGCTTTGTTGCCACATCGTTAACACTAATTTTCCCTGTTTTTTTTATAAGATTGAGCAGTTCAACTTGAATGTCGCTCAAGCCGTAAACTCCCGAATATCGATGCAAAATTTTAAGATTATTTAGAATCGGGTTTACACGGATTTGACGTTCAGTAACCAATATAAGATCTGCACCTAAAGACTGAGCAGCCGCCTTCTTTGCTAGAAATTTAGCCCTAAAGATTGGATCGAATGTTTTACTATAAGGTTTGTATTCGTGGAACTTTACCGTCCCATCGATAAAGTGAACTATCGTATCAGGTGTATAGGGCAATCTTTTGCCCTCAAAATAGTAATAAAACCCTTCAGGCTGGCTACCAAACATCTCTATACAATCATTGTATTCATGATGAAAGCACGCATCAAATTCCAATGAACTTTCACACATTATCGTTTCGCTTACTTTTGCGCTAGCGAATTTAAATACGTTTTTGTTCGGTGATGGTTTGCGTAAGCTTCTTATATACATGAGTATAATTCGAACGAATAGTGTACATTTAGTGTACTGGCATGCAGTTTTTTGTCAATCTATGGGTTATTAATTGTTCAACATACTAATATTAAAGAAAATAGCTTTTGTAACATGATTACAAAAGCCATTTTTATGTCATTGAATGAGTTAAATTTGTCAGACTATGGGTACATTATGTCAATGTATGGGTTCAGCGACATTTTGATAGCTGTTGGCTCACCACCTTCCAGACCAGTGGATTGCTTTGCAAGGCACTAACAATCTTATTCAGCATAGGGATGGCCCCTTGAAGAAGAGCTAATTCAACCGAGTTAATCGGTTCGAAGTCGCCAGACTTGATAGCCTCGATGTCCTCGACGTAGAAATTGGCACCATCCTCAATACCGTTACCTTGGCCAAGGTTAATGCCGTAGGTGAACACGATGGGGGCATGGTCGCTATCGGTCAGCACCTCGGCATTGACCATGACTGCGAGTTCCAGTTTAACCAGCGGGTTAGGCGTATCGACGTAAAAGCTGTATTCCTGATAGTAGCTATCCGCGTCGCCGTTGTCCTCTAGGAACGGCAGGGGAGCTAACAAACTGGTCGCTTGGTCAAGGTAAATACTTGGGCTAATTTGCATCTTATTTCTCTCAGTTATTAATGTAAGATCATCATTGCATAGGTTCAATTTCTGGCAAATTTTGAGTAAATTCTACAGGATTTTAATATTACAAACTTGCTTCAATCATGCCGTAACGGGCATTGCTTCACCGCTAAGGCCAAACCGTTTAATCCCCGCGCTAATGCTATACCTGCTCCATTGCTTGCCGTTTGTATCCCAGAAAGCGACGCAGCCGGAGGGTGAGCACTCTATAAACGCAATCTCGCATGGCTCGGCAAATGTGGCATCCTGACACGCACCAGCAAGTCAAGGGCGCACCCAACCCCCAACGCTAACGACATGATGCAGTTCTTGCATTGGGGGAGAATCGGTAAACGTCCTCACAACCGTTTGGAGCAATCTTGAGCGCTGCCTAGCTAAATCAATTTCATTTACGAGAAGCCTCTTTAACTGGCCACGCTGACTTAATATCCCGCCTGTAGCTGGGACGATTTGGCTAAATCTGCCAGTTGCTTGATCAGCTAACTCAGAAAAGGCCTTTTGATACCGTTTTGGTAGCATGAGGTATAGAGGGCATCGTAGTTCATGGATTGGATATGGCGCTGGGCTTTGCTAACCAGAACTTTGTTAGCGCCTAACGTCGATACCCGTTCATCAGTCATTACCTGTTCGTAGGGCTCAATCAGCTCCGATGCGTGGATTAACCCATGCTTGGCGCTAAGGAAAAATAGGTTAAAAACCTGCGATAACTCTACTTGTGACCATTGCTTCACGATACTCAGATACCCCGTGCCTTGGTAAAAATCAAAGGCGAGGGCGTGGTGGGGCAGCTTCTTCTCACTACAGAGCAAAATTAGCGTCGGCTTCAACGAAACCAGCTCTTGCTGTAACGCATAGAATTGGCCTGCAACCGCTTGAGTAGTCCACAATAATTCTATTAAAAATCACTCCCCAAATGATTCATACCAAAGTCATGATCAAAGTCGTGACCGCTATCGATGCCTGAATGAGTCAAGTCAGCTCCTAAAGGATTACCTGCCACATCCAAAGCGCCGTTCAGCGTAAGCAACCCTGTAGCTGGATTGATAAGATAATCATGGTAAGCGCCCGTTCTACGATTAAAACCAGCCTAATCATCACATCCATATTGGTATTGATTAGCCACACATGGGATCGTACTTGGGATGATATTAAGCGGTGCTGCACGAGGAATTGCCGCAGGTAATGGGTTACCTTTGTTGAGCAAAACAATTAGGCCCGCGACGAACCCAAACACACCTATAACCAAATATGCAGCAAACATAGTCACCTCTAACAACTGAATTTCTTATCTGAGTAAAGGATCTCACAAATGCAAAACGGCGCAAAAATTGTACTTTGCGCCGTCTGAATAGGAGGGATTAAGCCGCCATCAAAAGGTTTTGATAGTTATGCGTTAACGATAACGAATGGCCAAACATTTCAGTAACTTCCACGACCTGAGATGCTGGAACCTCCATTTCATCCGCCGCTTCTTCTGCGCTACGAACCCAGCCAAACAACTTACCAGCCACTACATTTAACTTTAGCGCCAACTTAGGGTTCATCTTAATATGTAGGTTACCGTTAAGGTACGCACGAACTGAGAACAGTACCTCGCTAGAGCCGTTAGATTGTATGTATCTAAAATCGTGGGCTTTGTTGCTGGCCCATTTGAACTCATAAGCCTTTGGTGTGCCGCGTGTATCGAAACCAAGATTACCAGCGATGGTGACCAAATCAGTGATAAATTCGATTGCACGACAAGACAGACCGCATTGGTTGTAATAGCTGTTATAGTCGTAACCATTAACGATGCCGCCTACATTTTCCATTACACAGCGGTAGTCCAATTTGAAATGGGAGATGTGACCATTCTTGACCAGCTCACGATATCGCCAGCCGTCGTATTTGAAGGTGCGTTGGTTCGAAACATAATTCACCACGTTTGCCGCTTGGCACATAGATAGGTAGAAATCCTTGAACTGATCATCTTGAAGAGCATCAGCATGTTTTATTGCCCATTGAGCTATCGCATAGGCGTTTTCGGCAGTGAAATCGACGCTTACATGACGCTCCAATAGCTCTAGTAACGCTTTGCGATTAGATGATGTCAGGCGAGAAGTCAGCGCATCAAATTTAGAGAATAATTCCTTCCAAAACAGACTCTTGAGGCTCTTGATTTTGAGCTTGAGACTTTCCAGAACCGAAGATTTAGATACTTCCAGTTCTCTCAGTAAATCAGGGTCAATTTCAGCGAGTGCGGAATAAGTACCCATTAGCTTGGCCATCTGGTGATCGTAAAGCGATTGCATAGCCTTAACCATGTCACCACCTGGCACCAATTCATTGAGCTTTTGTTGAGTAGAATCGGATGGCCCTCTGAATTTTGCAGAATAATCACTTTCAGCCAAATCTAGGTCAAAGTTAGCGTCAAAGAACGCTTTGAAGGGGTCTACCTTGCATTGACGATGGTTTTTATACCCTAAATTCACCCGAATAATGTCAACCGGCACTGAATGACGGGTTTCGCGATCACAATCATTTTGGAAATCGAATGTGCCAATGACCTCAGCTTCGGCTTCACGTACTTTAATCGCGTTTTCAATATCTCGACTGCCAGACCAACGCTGTGGCAATACCAGATAGCACACCTCGGCATTAGCCTCAGTGATGACGCGGGTTGCCCATTGCTCAAAGGCAGAATAAGGAGGGTTACAGAAAATGACGCCAACTGGCTTATCAACAAGGGTTTGTTGATTAAAGTCAGTGCCAATAACCAGCACTTTTTTATCGAGCTGGCTGCAATGGACTAGGCTCTTTTCAATGGCGTACAGGTTGTAAAATGGTGGGCTCATTTCGCCGCGACGATCTTCAAGTGGCATGTTAAGGGCGCTTAAAACTCGGCCATCTCCGGCGCCAATATCAAGCAAGGATGACTCTCTGTTGTAAGACTCTAAGAACTTAGACTCAACCAAGTCGCGTCGAACTACATCAATGATATGCTCAGACGAAGGATACCACTCAAAATCCTGCTCTTCCGCCTTCAAGTGCCTTACACGTTGTGCGGTTGAAAAGTTTAACTCACCTTGTTCGGCTAACATGACGGAATGAGACATTTGGAACACCCTCTTAAGTTTCGATGTTCAAACTATCTCACGCTTTAAAAATCACGCAAATTTTGACATTAATATAGTGTCACCATACTAAATATTTATGGTTTAGTGTGTCCCACGCACTAATCAATCATGAAAAATCACGGTTAACGCCTGACAAACATACAAGGTCCGAGTCAAATGGGGTTATACTCGGCAAAGCGAGCGCAAAATCATCCATCCCACCCAGTTTAATATAGTGACACCACACTAATGCATCATGGCACCAACGCCACGCAAACCCTTCAGTATTGTTTAGTATAATGACATCACACTAATATGGTTTTCGGCTGGTGGGTACTCGTGTCCGATAACTGTAATTATCGGACGCGAGTAAAAACAGACGGGCAGGGGCAAGCATTGACTCCGCGGGTGTACTGGAATCGATTGCTGAGCTTCAGATCCCACATCATGAAACAGAGAGCGCTTATTGTCTTTTAGCTGTATTGAAAAGACGAATCTAATAAAAAAGTAATAAATCAGTGACGGAACAGAAAAATGCTTAATTATAAGGAACATCGTCAAGAACTATTGACCGTAACTATTTATTTTGGCATCTTAGCACTGGGATTCAGCAACCATTTCCATGCCACGCGGACAAAAGCTGTAGTGTTAAATAACGTCTAATCATGCATACATGCATTGACTGACGTGAGTGGCGCGTCAGTTAAATCCAATTATTATGGAGTATGTATTCATGCATCAAAATATATTAAAAGTACGCAGAAAATTTCTTTCTCAAGCAATTAATTATACTGTCGGAGAAAAAATTGTTAGCGGCAGAGTTGCTGCTGATATTTACGCACAAATTCTTGGGTTTGATAATAATAACACCCTAAATTATTTGCTTGGTCAGAACGATTTTAGAGCTAGAATGCTGGTTGAAAATGATTGGAATTATAACAATCAAAGAGCATTCAAAGTTATATCACAGCATATTCCAAATTTAACTTCTAGCATGTTATACGCCATAGAACAAATGTCGAAGCCTTGGTATACAAATGATTTAGAATGGCGCCCTACGCTTATTTCACTATTGAAAGGCGTAGAACATGTTGAGTATTTACGCTTTCGAAATAAATATGACTTATGTGACGGTTTATCATATCTTTTCATTTATCTAGCAAGCGACCAAGCCTATAATAACAAAGCAAAAAATAGAATTTACATGATTTGCTGCCTACTTAGTGATCTTATTGAGTCTGGGAGAATATCAGCGATAAGATGGTCTGATATTGCTGCTCTATATAATGAAGAACATTTCGATTTAATGGTTGAGTGGGTATTACACTCACGCGAAAAACGTATTCGAGATATAGAGTTGTTAGAGCGATTTGAAAATTATGCGTTCAAAGATTTTTCGAATTTCAGCACAAATAGTATCGGAGTAGAACCGTTCCAAAATCTTTTCCGTGAATTAGGTGTTGATATTGATAATTTATGCTTACCACATTATTTAGAGATAGATTGGGTTTGAGTCGAAATTCGTATCACCTTGGCAAAGTATGACAGCAATGTATATTAATGGAGATGGGGATGATTTTGATGACCGATTTAAATTTCTAGTCCCAAATAAGGAGGATCTTGACTTTTCTGGACAACATTCATAGAGAATTGTAAACGTTTAGGGTTTGCATTTGTTTGAAGCGTCAATAGTGCAATTTAACCAACTGCAAAATTGGTTGAAAATTATCATACGAAGCTGAGTACGAGAAAAATTATGAAAAAATTTATAGAAGATACACTTTTGATGTTGCTAGGTGCTCTTATCACGATGCTGATCATAGGGCTAGGTGAGCTACCTACATTAAGTTTTGAAACACTCATTCAGCTTTCGTTAGCAGTGGGTCTGGGATTCTTTATCCGCTTTGTGGTTAACAAAACACGTAAGCCAAAGCTTGTTCTGAATAAATTGGATAGTATTTCTGAGTGGGGGGAGTTGTCGAAATATGAGGATTACCAAAACCAGCATCCACCGTTTGATCTGAATAAATTGGATATTTATTTTGAGCCGAGTGAGATGGTGAAATATGCTGTTAAGTTTGAAGATACAACAATTAACCCCGATAGAGGCAATAATGGAAAAACCTCATTAGGGTTGCCGATTGAGTTACTACCGCCAGAATTGGAAATATATGAAAAGCAATTTTTCGATAAATCATGCAAACATCTATCGGGAGTTCTTGTTGATTTTAATACTGCCCTTAAGTTGCGTTACATTGCTGGAATGAATGGAACTAACGCAATGATCCGTGACTGCAAAGAAAGTTATTGGCAGGATAAGATAACGTTAAGCGGTACGCTAGCCTATACGCCTTCAAGTGATTGTTAGGGAAAAAATATGTATCAAAGTAAATTGGTTACTTGCGTCATTCGTTGTTCATAGATTGGTTTGCAACAAAGCAAATGGAAGCTAAGCAACGTGTATATGTCCCATACGAGACATTCATAATTTCGTTAGGCGCTTACAAACAAGTGCATATTAAACTGGATATTAGTACGAGTATCTGAATTGCAATTGACACACCGACAGAGGAATTGGCAGGTGATTTTGTTCACTATTTTAATGCCTGATATGAATAATTGACGTTAAGGGGCAAGCAGCCCCTTAAACAAAGAGTTTATCTAATATCCCTGTTATTGATTGCTGTATTTAAACGGTTAGTTGGTTAGCTTTAATCAGAAGTCTCAGTAATAGCCTTAATAATATTAATCGCCCCGACAATTATCATTATCATCGTTATTATGAGACCGAAAGGCGCCAATTCATGCGTTATCAAAAGGAAAGCTATCGGCAAAACCATCCCTAGCAGTATTAAGGCTAAACCGTTTTTAACCTTGGGGTGATTTTCTTTACCTTTAATGGAGTTTTTGAAAGTGTAAATCATACCCAATATCGCTAATGGGTACGCCATTGCCGACCAATTTAGATCCGCCATTGCATAAACTGCTAGAACAATCATCAAAATAGACAGAGTGCCTAACGTCTTTTCTACCATTTCACCCCCTAAGCTGTTGTTAATCCAGCATAGCAAGTCCCTGAATTAATTGAATAGGGCTTTGAGGATATTTTTAATTTTATCGGGTATTGGGCGACTGGTGCAGTCCAATAGCGCGTCTAAATCCAACGCCTGAGTAAAGCGTTTATTCGACCACGAATCGCCATACATTGATTCGGCCCAAGTGAGAGCCTGAGCCAGCGAGTGAAATTGGCGCCTTCCGGTGTAGCCTAAGCGGTGATCTACAGTCACGCCTACAAAGTGGATGCGGTAACTTGGAGGGATGCGGTTCGCTAGCCGGATAAAGGGCGTTTGCCATACTTGCGGCTTTTCCGCCAAACGTGGATTGAGAGGGTCTTTAAAATCGAATCTGGGCATGGCAAGGCTCCTGTTTAATTAAATACAGGATCTCACCAAGTCCAAATCACGCAAATTTTGCCTTACGCTGCCTTCTGCTTCAATGCCGCCAAGCGTGCCCCCAGAGTCATCTTGTTAGCTGCCTGCGGCATTGCTAGGCGCAGTACTCGTTGTAACGATTGGTTAAGTGACTCAATAAAGCTCAAGTTCTCTTCCATTGTTTCTAACGCTTTTCCCAGCAACAATTTGAAGTTGTCAGGGTTTGGCTTCCACCACTCCAAAATGGATTGGTCGTACACGTCGGCTGGCACCAGGGAGCCGACGGCGACCTTGTACTCTTCCCGCGTTAAGCCTTTACATAATTGCTGTTTGAGCGTTGATATAGCGTCGCTCCAATCATGGGTTGCTCGGTTAATTTCAGCGACAATCAAATTCAACGACTTGGCCATGAGTCTGCTGACATTGAGGTAGTCGCTCGGATGCTCTTTGAGTTGAACTAGCTGAGCAGGCGATAGCAGCTGTTTCAGTAAATCATCAATCTGGGTCACGCCGCCGAACATCAGTGCCAGCCACAATTTAGACACTCCAGCTTTCTGGGTTACCCCTACGTCTGAGGTATCAAATCTTATATGGAGTAAATGGCTATTAAGACCATCTATCATTTCCCTTACTGCCCAACCTGCTTCCTGAATAACGCGCTCGATATTAAGTCCTAGGCGCTCTACTGTGTCATCGTTGGTTAGGGCGGTTTTAACCCCGTGGCGCTGGGCATTTCGCTCCGCTCTAATGATATTAAGGATTTCTGTCTTATCCCTGCGATGCTGGGTCATATCGATGGCGCGGGGATGGTTCGCAACATCGATGTAAGGCATAGACTGAAAGCTGAACATTCCGAGCTGCTGAAATATCTGTGTGCGCTTTAAAATGGCTTGCAGCTGGCCCCAATAGCTCGTTTTAATGGTGATCACGCCTTCAGCTAACAAGGTTTCAGCCACATGGGTGCCACAGTAGCGCCGCACATCAATTGCTTTGTAGCCGTAGCTGTGGCGGTTCCGCCAAAAATAGGCCATAAAGTCCCTGTGAAGCTGCAAGGCGCGTCTTGGGCCATCAATGGCATACCATTTCTCAAGCGACAATTCGGATAGCTGAATGTTTTCTACCGTGGCAGCTGGGTCAAATGACAGGTCTTCGTGGGTCGCGATAGCCTGCTGAGTAAAGCCAGAGAAGTTAGGCACTAACAAAGAAGAAGTCTGTTGGTGTGCCTCATGTAATCTGCAGTCCAATTTTGGTTTGTAAAACACCATCCTAGAATTGCCCTTCTCAATACCCTGTTTGCTGATTTTAACGACACGGCGGGAGAACTGGTTTGCGCTTTCGGTCTTACGAGCTTCCGGCCTGTAGCCTGTCAGTAGACTAATGCTTTGCAGATACGGAATATTCAGCGATTGTCGTTGTTTTCCACCAAGCGCACTAGATAATGAGTCCGTAAACGCCTTACAGAGATTTTCGCAGCCGGTGTGATGGTCTTCTGGGCCGTATTGCTCACACAACGTATTCTGCACACCACAAACCCTGCTATCTATCTGCTGCTGAATTGACGGTAGCAGCAATGCTTTGGCTACCTCGTTGACCGTCCGGCCATTTACCTTAACGCTTATCCCTTCGGCGCGATAGGCAAATCGGTATTGATTAAGGCCTGCCTTAGTCAATAACCAGCATTCTTTGACATTGGACAAAGTGGTTTTCTGACCTTCCGGCACGAACTCAAAATTAATCGCATACTCCACCACGATATCGCCATTATGCTGAGCAAAGCGCGAGATGGTGCAGTTACGGTCTTCGTCGTAAACGTCTGACATATCATGCGGCCGCGTCCACAAGTCCAACAGGTTAACCGGATGTTTTGCAAAATCCTCTGCAACCTCAGATTTGAGGATGGGCATCATTACCGCCTCGGGTAAGGTTTGATTTACCTGAGTGCTGGTATCGTCCATTTCAGAGTTGAGTTTGGGGTAAGGGATCCAGCCGTGGCCAGATTCTAATTGCTTGAAAATTGCGTAAGGACGGAATGGCGCGGCCCCGATACCGTCAATGCTCCAGCGAAAAGATAATAGCAGGCTTTGTGCTTCGTCAAATAGGTAATTCAAGCTCTTGGGGTCTTGAGCCCACTCGCGGTACATTTCCAAAAATAATCGCTTGGTCTTAGGTGGGATATTAGGGTCGTTGGCGATGTCGCGATACCCTTCATGCTCGATTTCTCGACCGTTAGCAACAAGCTCTGCGAACTCCTTAGCAATCCGAATGCTATCCAATGTCAGCTGGGCGGCGTAACGCACCATCTTCTCTAAATACTTGGGTTTAAGGGTGTTTGGCTGTAGCGCGACGCGATTGTAAGTGACCGGATCGTAAGCTCGAGCATGAAGGGCTCTGGCGTCCATATCATTGCTTAAACGCCAAAGGTAATCCCTCACTCGAAGTGCATTTTCACTGCCTAACGCATTCCAGCGGGGTAATTTTGAAAGTCCTGTAGCTGAATTATCGGTTTTACCAACAAGGGTGCAGGTCACGCAGCCAAACCGTGCCTTACCCCCACAACCACTGTTTTTCTGCCCCACAATGATGTCGCAAACCTCATTTGAGCCATTGCCATAAAGCTCTAACAGAAGACCGAAGTTAGTCAGGTAAGTATCGATGACGATACCTGGGACTCGTTTAATGGGATTGCTACCGGCTATCCGAAGCAGGTCAAATACCTGTTCAGTTTCCCAGTGTTTAATCGGCGCCAGCTTATACATTTTGGAGCCAGCGGCTTCTACCTGTGCCATATCAGCCAGAATTGAGCCTGCCGTAATCAAGCTAAGCCCCTGCTTCTTCATGTTGCCTGCGCGGTGATGACTTTCGGCAATGCGACTGCCTACACAGCTAACCAGTTTGTAGCAGCTGCATTCACTGTACTTTTTAATCGCTTGCTTAATGTAGCGCTCGGACGGGTCTATTTTGAGAATAATGCTGCAATCTTGGTGACGTGTAACCGAAGGCACCAGTTTTTGCCCCCCAGTATACTTGATAAAATACTGGTCATTGATTGGCGGCTGAATAATGTCGTAGCAGAGATTAATCCCAATTTGCTTTCCAAACTCCAGTAATCGCTTACGGACATAATGGACGTACATTTTAAGCGCGATGGCTTCAGCCCCCGTATCCACGGTGACGACGAGTAATGGTCTCGATGGCTCGACTAAGCCAGCCTGAATGGATTGGCGATAGGCTTCGACTGCCATTAACACCACGACTGAACTGTCTTTCCCTGAGAGCCCACAATGCAACACCACCGGCTCACTTTCAATGAGTGTGCGAAGCGCAGAAACACCTTGGTTGAATTGCTCATAGACTACTTTTAAATTTTCTTGGTCTTGTGCATCGAACTGGAAAATGTCTACGAGCTGTTGGGGGTTGTTCATTGTGAATGTCGCCTTGATCAGAGATGACTAGATGATCTCGCACATCGCAATTCACGCAAATTTCCGCTTTAAAGCCCCAGAAATAACCCATTCAATCAGCAAAATTTGCCAGATCTCGGGTTCGTGAAATCATGTCTCTATCAATTTCGATGGAGCTAAACCGATGGCCACAACAGAACATCAATCAACACTTTTGCCACTGACACTTTTCAAGGCTAAAGAAGGCCTAAGCAATAAAGCCGGAGTCACGATATACGAAGGCGTGATTACTTTCGAAGAGCTCGCCAAGCACTTTCCCGTAGAGGCCAACAGTGACGTTTTAAGCGAGCAACTGAAACGCCAGCGGGATGTGGACTCAGGTCGTGTTAACGCCCTAAAGCGGTACTGGCAGGAAACCGACGCGGCAGTATTCCCGAATATGACTTTCTTCTGTAATGAGTTGACCGTCTTAGAAGAAATGAAGATAGGTAATCGGTCCGTGGTCACTGCGGAACTTCCTGCAACGGCTGACAGATTTATTGCTGACGGCCAAGGCCGAGCCACTTTTATTAAATGGCTGTTAGCCCAATACAAAGATCATTTTAATGATTTCACCGTCAGCTTTAAGCTCATTCATATCGCTGACGAATCTCTTACCACTCCGTTTGCGACAAAGCTAATACGCCAATTATTCAGTGATTACCATGTATCACTAAAAAAACCAAATAAATCAATTAGTCACCACTTTAACAGCCGTACACCGTTTGCTGCGTTATGTCATGAATTGCTTGAAATGGAAATTAGCCAAGGCAAACGACTCAAAGACCGAATAGGGCTGCACGGTAAAATCAATTGTGGAACAATGTGGAAATTCGACCAATTCAAAGCGATGGTTCTGAAGTTCATAGGAGTCTCAGCTTCTACAGCTGACAAATCATTAGCTGACGCAGAGCACTTTGAAGTCACGCTAGGAATTTGCCGGGATTTTCTGAAGGAAGCAATCTCCAAATTCCCAGTAAACATGCTCGATGGCCAAGACTACAAATCTCAGCATGAGGCCGCCATGTTTACGAAAGTAGTGTTCACCAATGGCTTAGGTCTACTTGGTAGATCAATATTTGATGCAATTGTGGTGAACGGCACGGGGGATGACTCTTTCAGTGTGTTCCAAAATCTGAATCTACCCATTGCAGATAAAGCGGATAAATTTTGGATAAAGCACAGCGTAGTCACTCACGAAGACCACAAGATAGTTCGCGGTAGCGATAAACGAATTGGCGCTCTACTGTGTCAACACCTGAAGGTATTTCCTACGTTGGAGCTAATGGCATGATCGTCGACCTGAAAGATTATCGCTGTCCAAATGCGCAAGTGGCACTAACAAGAGTGCTTGAAGCATTTGAAATCTGCAGCACCAACGAGCTAACAATCATCACAATTGAGCCCTCTCTAGAGCGAGCACTGGTCCATAGGATTGAACACATGAGCTATACGATGTTGATAACCCAGGCAACATCGCGAGATATCACAGATGAGATTGTGACCGCTTGGGGTGTGGATGTTGACGAAGATGATATTTCAGATGTTGACCAACAACATACACTTGTTGTTACTAAGCAAAGAACGGTTTAGATGTATTTTAGGGTATAAATTTTTTCAATTGGTTGCTAATCAATAATCAGCGCGGTATATATCCTTAATGCGGCATTGTGTTTCTTTTATTTTTAGTCGAGGTATGGGATGGGTATTGGTTCGGATTTGATGGTCGAGTTCGGCGAGGAAGAGCACGAAGATAACATTAGACATGAGATTGCATACAGAGCTGCCGTCTATGTCTTGTTTAATGGCTCTGACAGATTAGCAGCTATTCAAGCTGCGACTGGGCATGTTCTAGCACAGCATGAAGCTATTGCTAATCAAGAATATGCAGAGGATGAAGATGTAATTACTTTTTATGATCCTCGCCTTAATGATAGCCCTGTGCCTTTTCAATATCAGGCACAGATATCAGCTATTCAAGCAGAATTGATTAATTTGATTTAAGTTGCCTCAAAGTAGTTAATTATCATAATAAGCGCCCTTCGGGCGTTTTTTGCTTTCCGTGACGTTCTGGCCATCGGCTAAAGGCCACGGAAACGATGGAAAATGCAAAAGTTTAAAAATATCGCTTGCCTCAGTATGACAATTGTCATACACTATGTTTAAGGTTAGTGCGTCGTGCGTTAACCATCGGAGAGCCGAAGCGCATAAGCGGGTGAGGCGAAGGAAAGTATCATGGCAAATCTATCAATCAAATCTCGTAAAACTGGTGAAACTTTTAACTTCTGGATGCCGTTAGACGGAGGATATATTCGTCTTGAATCCCAAGGTCGCAGCGGGACTTTAGGCAGACAAATTTGTGTGGGCGGTGGCTTCATGGGTAACACACTTTCCGCACGTTCTGAGGCCAGCTTTGAAAAGCAATGTCGTAGCTGGTATCGCGCTTACATGCGCAATCAATCAAATATCTAACATCAAATTTATTAAGCCCTGTAATACAGGGCTTTGGAGTCTTATGAGCCAATTACCGCGCAATCCGAGTTTTACCCCGTCCCCAAAATTAAGGGCAAACCTTGAGGAAAGGAGAGAAGGGACGACCGAGCGCCTAAATCAGATTTGGGATCGCTACGAATATTTGCAACTCCAAGCGGGGATTCACTTAGAGTCAGCAGAAAAGCAAGTGTTGTTAAATGTGCTTTCTGGCTCATTTATCGAGCCGTCTTTTATCGAGCATTTGGCGCATGAGATCATAGATTCTGATGATTACATCGAGGGAATAGATGCTGCCAAGACGCTCTACGAAAAAGTTAAAAACGCCACTTATGCTGAATTGTTAGCTACCGTAGAGCGGCTTGGATACTGAACAAGTCCTCCAAAACTAGCGCCCTTCGGGGCGCTTTTGCTTTCCGTGAAAGGCTTACGGAATACCGTGTTAAACTGATTAGGCAGTGAAAAAATCCTATTGTCTGCATATCCCCAAATAAAGAGGAAATACAGACAATGAGCCGCGCTGACGCACTAACACCTGCCCAAATCAATCGAGTCCTGAAAACCTGCCAACTCATGCAGCATAGCGAAGGTAAACGCTGTGCTGTTGTACTTTCTCACGCCGCTATGCGCGTGACTGAGATTGCACTACTCAAAACTGAACACATCCTTTTTGCCAATGGCAAAATCAAAGAAGAAATCCACCTACCAGCCAGCATTTGTAAGATGTTGAAACCAAGAACCGTTTGGCTTACAAACAAAACATCGATGGAGATTATTCAGCAATGGATTGATCACCGCTTAGTTAAAAAGTGGGGCGTATCTGGCCGCGCTGACTTCCAAGGATTAATACCCGAGTCACGGTTTCTGTATACAGTTCGTGGTGCTCCTTACTCGATACAGCCGAAACCAAGGAAGCTCGAATCAGGAGAGGTACGAGAGTATTGGGCTTGTGACTCGCTAGAGCAGGCTATGAGGGAGATCTACAGGAAATGCGGATTACCCTTGGCATCCTCACATTCAGGCCGTAAATCGCTTTCTACGAATGCAGTAGTCAATGGCGTCCCGATTGAAACAGTAGCGCGAATACTAGGCCACGCCAGCCCTGAAACTACTATCGACTATGTTGTTATTCAACCAAAGCGAATCGAAGAAATGTGCGGTCTTGATTGGGTTTAACTTGTTGCCATTTATGAGCGAATAGCGCACACTGTAAAGTTGTTAGTTTCGTAAAATTTTGAGGAATTTATGGCGGAATCCGCAGATAAAGAGGCTTTTTCGGCATATTGCCGCGCTCAAGTTGGACTTGATGCAAAAGAGGTGGCAGATCTTGCCAAAGTACCCCGCCGCACGTTCTATGATTGGTGGGCAACTCGACGTACTGCTGTTGAATTGATCGTAGATGGTATTAAACATCGCAATAGCAAAAATGTGTGAATATCGCACATTACTTGTTGACTTGTGAGCGGTATTCGCTCACAATAAGCTAAGTTGAGTAATTGTGCTGAGGCTACAAAATGAGTATAAGAGAAGTATTAGATTATTTTTCTGCTGCTGTTAGAAAGCGTTGGGATAATGCTTGTTACTCAGTAGCTTGTGATATAGAAGCTAACAAACATTATGGCGACAAAGACTCCTTAGTTTTCCAAGCAAAACTATTTATCAAGACCTTCTTTAAAATCAAACGGAAAGTCTAAAAAATGACTGTAATTGTATCGGCTCCGTCTTATTTCAAATTTATCACGCAAGATTGTAATGTGTTTTTTAATCGCCAGTGGGATGAGAAGCGAAAAGCATTAATGCTTAATTTGACTTGGATTGATGACTTAGAAAACAAGCTCGACGAGAAATTTAGTCGCGACTACGAAAGTGATGATTTTCCATGCTACGATCTTTGGCCGCGAATTTGGTTTAACACATTCAATCAGTGCTCTAGGGACTCACACATCGAAGCGAAAGAGTACCTAAGTAAATTTCAATACTTCAAGATTGAAAATTGCGAGTTGTACCTAGATGACGATAAAGAAGAAGTGTATTTCTCAACACCACACTACGATCATGGCTCTATTGTTAAGATGATGGCAACTGACGATTATGACTCTGCTTTAACTGCGGCTTACGCCTATCTGAACGAGTATCGAGAATGGGAGATTCAACACAAAGCTAATTGGGAACATGCAAATTTGCTTTCTATGACAAACAATTCTGCGGATCATGATTCGCTTGTTGGTACGTTGCAAGAATGTGATGGTTGCAGTGCGTATACAACGATAGTTAGAGAAGACTTAAACGGCAATGTTTTTTGTCAAGCGTGTTCCTTTGGCGATGTGACACATCGTTAATTAATCGCGGAAAATCACGAATGGAAGAAAAACATCATTACCATGTATTTTATATTGGTTTGTCAAATCAGACAGGTCAGCAAGTTCAATGCACAGTGACTATCCTGAGTGTAATGCCAATTCAGTATCAATCTGATTTAAATGACATAAAAGCGTACATTGAGACAAATTACAATGTGAGTGATGTGGCTATTGTTAATTGGATGCCCCTTCTTGGGTTGGAACGTGCAGAATCTAAGTGCAATTAAAACTAACGGAATTTAAAGAGTAATTCGTGTCGCTGAAACCAAACCATGACATAGCAGCATACCTAGGAACAAGTACTTAGCTAAAACATATAACCATACATTGACATAAAATGTACTCATAGTCTGACAAATAGGAGCAACTATAAAATAACTAAAGTGAGAAACTGTAATTTTACTACGAATGTCTATTAAACCTTAGCAAAATCACTTTGGGACAATTCTGAGTTAAAGTCTTAACTCTAATTCGTCAATTTCAGATAAAAATTTCTATGGGGATAATACCCTCTTAAAGTAATAGAAAAACAAACTCCTAAATGGGTATCTTTGAGATCCCAATCAATACTATGTACCGTATTGAAATTTTAACCTTACAGTCGTTTACGACTCAGAGAAAACCAAGTTTGTTGCTATGACTATGTAACTGGCCTATTAGGTTTGCAAACCGCAAAAATTAGATGTCAACTTCTTCCAGGCAGTCATCATCGTAACTAAGTAATGTATAAATAAACCCGTCTTTGAGTACAATTGAGCTTGCATATAACTCCAGTAACTTCATGCCATCTCGCTCTGGTGTAACCCAATCTATCGGGTCTACAACGTCAAAGTCACTAGGAAATGCCTCTTGGCTGACATTTGTACAAGAATCCAATTGCTCTGAGGATAGGTTAGTTTGGTTTATATAAAAATTAAAATGCTTTGTAGGAACAAAACGCTTAAATTGCTTGTTTTGGTGGATTACCATCGCCACAGGCGCTTTCTCAAGCCATGATAGTCTTCTAAAAACAGCCTCCAAAGAGGTGTCGCATAGATCGGATATTTGTTTGATGTTATGCCAGTTTACGTCGCCATCAGTCAAAGACTTAACCAATCGCTTTGGCATTAGTAGCCCAGATGCAAAGCCATTAGCTTGGCGTTCGAGCGGATCTTTAAAATAATCTCCAAGCTCAGAGTTGCCACACGCAAAATCTTGAGAGGAGCCTTGCATTATGTGCATACAAACGTGGCCTGCTTCATGTGCCGCAGTGAAATTTAGCCGCCGAGAATCTGGAATATTGCTATTAATAATAATTCCAGCCCCATCTTGACTACCGATTGCCTTACCTAAAAACTGATCGGATACAAATGCATGGAATTCCATTCTGATAGGAAAGCTTTCGTCTGAAACGGCATTAATAAATTGAATTACTTTGATCGGTAACTGATCAAAACCCAGATCTTCAAGTAAAGATTCGGCCTCCATTGCTCCTTTTTGTTCTTCCATACCAACTCCTTACTTCTTGGTGAAGCGTTCCATCATTTCTCGCAATATACGCTGATCCTGTTCTGGCAGCTTATCAAGTTCTCCCCATTTTCGGTAGAACTCAATCGTTTTATCTCCAGAATCTTCTGGTGCATCTTCTCCTGTTATTTCATAAGGTTTAACACCCAATGCCGAAGCGATTTTCCTCAGCACAACAATAGTTGGCATTCGGCCTTCGTCCTTTTCGATCATGCTCAGTGCTGCCGCTGTTATCCCAGCTTCGCTAGCGAGCCTTGCCTGTGTCCAGCCAAGTAATTCTCGCATGTGCTTTATGTTTTTGCTGATAAGTGCGGCTTGCTGAAGTTTGTCAGCCATAAAATAACCCTCCGTTAATTTTTATATTAACAGCAGTTGATCTATTTAGCTAGAAGGCGTATGTTTGTAAACGATGGTTAATAAATTAACTTCTGTTAATAACCAGCGAGAGCGACATAGGTGTAGGTGCAGACCTTGTTCACCTGTGAGTTTGTCTTAGAGAGATTTGCAGTGAACAAATTTATAAGAGGTAGCTAACTATGTCTTTACAAAACCAATTCTCAAAATTTCACGACAAAATTAAATTAGGACGAGAGGATGATACTTACCGGGAAGCCAGGTCGAAGGACTCTAGTATCCTGGATGATTTAAGGGATGAATTTAAAAACGCAGGTTATCCAATAATTGAAACGTTTATTCAAGGTTCTTTAAGCACGCATACAGGCATAAAGCACCCAGTGGCTGACTTTGATATCGATAGAGCAGTTGTTATTGATGCAGATAATGCTCCTGATGATCCGGTTGAAGTTAAAAAACTTGTTCTAAAAGTTTTGGAAAAGCGTGGTTTTAAAAACGCAAGAATAAAAAAGCCTTGTGTCACTGCTGACTACATGAATTTAAACCTACATATCGACATAGTCATATACCGGAAACTAGGTCAGCAGTATGAACTGGCAGTCGGTAAGTTGAACTCAAATGTAGAAAACCGTGTGTGGTCTCCTGCAGAGCCAAAAAAACTGATAGAACATATTAATGATAGCAGCCAATACATCGGCTCTGCAGACCTGAAAATCAGACAGGTCAAACGTTTGGTCAGATACGTAAAACGCTGGAGAGATGAAAAATTCGGCCAAAATGTAGGCAAAAAAGTGTTTTCAATTGGACTCACACTAATGTTGAAAGATAAGTTCAGTCCATCTATCAGCAATGACGGTAAACTCAGTGACTTGCAATCGCTACGCGACACTGTTTCAGCAATTTTGAATGCCAATTATTTCCAGTGGGTTGATGATGGTAAGTACAAAATCGATGTGCGGTTACCGGTTCAACCATACAGAAATGTTTTTGAAAACAGTAGTATTGACACAGGAACACAGCTCTATAACAAGCTAAATGCAATGTTGACTAAACTCGATCAAGCATTAAACGAAGATTCTTTGCGTAAACAATGTGAAATCTTGCAAGGACTGTTCGGTGGTGACTTTGAAGTACCAGAAAAGGAGCAAGACAGTAATGCCAAAAAAGTGGCTTACAGTAGCGCTGGGGTAGTTGGAACGTCACAGGGGGCATAGTGTGCTAAGCGAAATAAAACAGCACCTTATCAACCAGGGCTTCAACTGCACAACCAGTGAAGTAGCTGGAGGTGAGAGGATCGTAGTGGAAACAACGATCCTTAATCATGGTATACAATTAATGCTGGTAGCAGATCCTCCCTACTACCGCCTGCCCGAATTTTTCTTAATTAACCCTGATTCCATTGGCAGGTTGGCTCATGTCTCTGTTCATGAATATGCAGGGATTCAGATTGGCACTGTTTGTGTTAATGCTCCAGAGTCACTGTCAGTAAATTTCGAACAACCACTATTAGTCGTAGAAGAATCGCTTCGGAGGCATATCTTGTTGTTAGAGAAATGCATAACGAATCCAGATTGGAACCATAGTGAATTGCTTCGTGAGTTCTCCAGTGAATGGTTGCGAATCTGTGCTCCAGATAGCTTTAAACCCCTACTGGCAAATATCGCAAGGCCGGTTCTACAAACATTATCGGTATATAGGCCAGTAGGTGGCAAGCAATTTGGCATCGAAAGCCACTATATGGTTCATCCGGCTGACGATTCGCTTTCGGTTATCAGTGATATTCAATTATCTATAGATAAGGGTAATCGACGCATAGCAGGAAAAGCGGTTGTTATTCCAATCGAGACACTTACTCCTGCACCTAAACATTCAGATGCTCTCGATGAATGGTATTTAAATACAATATCTTCGCTACCGGTAAAGGTTAGAAGTGATTTACAACAAAAATACGGTCAATGGCGTGAAACTGCTTATTGGCTCGTGTTTACTGCCAAAACTGTTAATGATGAACGTACTTGGTTCGCACTGAAACTTAGCGGTAAAACCAAAAATGCGCTACCACTATCAGATGAAAAGCTGAAAAACTGGAAATTGGAAGCTTTACCAATACGGCTATTCAATCAAGAGAATACTGTGGAACGTGGTGGAGGCATTCTGTCGTTAGCAGACAAAAAGGTAGCAGTGATAGGTGTTGGCTCAGTAGGCTGTGAAATTGCGCATAAGTTATCTGCTGCCGGAGTCAGGCATCTTACGTTAGTAGATCCTGATGTATACGAAATCAATAATCTGTATCGCCATGTTTTAGAACAGCATTGGGTAGGAGCACCTAAAACCGCAGCCCTAAGTGTCGCTCTTCAACGACAATTCCCCTGGTCTTGTGCACAATGGAAATTAGATAAACTGATGGAGTTTGCTCGCAGTAGCCGTATGAATGATTTTGACCTGATTGTCATTGCTATAGGCAATCCGACCCAGGAACGGTTGTTTAAACAATACCTTTTGGATAACAACTCAAAAGTTGCTGTCATGAACAGTTGGTTGGAAGGTTTTGGCGTTGGCGGCCACGCAACATTAGATATCCCTAGTTCAGAGGGATGTTTATTGTGCTCTTACGTTTGCCAAGAAACAGGTGTAAGAGGGCTTGTGTCAAATATGAATTTTATCGAACCCAATCAGGTAACCATGAAAAATATCGCTGGCTGTGGGGAACAATTTATTTCATATGGCGCAGCAAGTTCGGCTCAAACAGCTGTAATGGCAGCAAATTTGGCCATTCGGTATTTGGAAGGCAAACAAGCAAAGTCATGTAAAGTCAGTTGGAAGGGCTTAGATGAAGATGCAATGGCGGAGGGCATCAGGCTGACTCATCGTTACTACAATTTCAGCAGTTCGCTTGAATACTTACCTTTGGTTGATGAGGACTGTGATGTCTGCACTCATTGAGCAAGATACGGGCATCAAAGATACGAAAATTTACCTTTCCGAAGAACTAATTGACGTTTGGTATTCTTACAGGCAGATGTCACGTGATAGAAGTGAAGCTTTTGGAGCATTAATTGGTTCTCAGTCCGCTGACGCTAATGAATTTTGGCTAGAACACTGTACTACCCCTCAGAAAGAAGATTCTGCCACCAGAGTTAACTTTAATATGCGTGCTCCTCATCACCAGAAATCAGTTAATTCTTATTACGAAAGTTCGCATGGCAAACTAGGCTACTTGGGTACATGGCACACACATCCTGAACCAACACCCACCCCATCGTATATAGATATTGCAGATTGGAAGAAATGCATAAAACGTAACCCTGACAGAGAATTAGTCTTTGTAATTGTTGGTCAGAAAGACGTCTGTATCTTTCGGGAAATTAACGGGTCATTTAAACGAATTTTTAAGGAACAAATCGATGACTGACGAGAGGCTACATTTTCATCAAGCATGTTTTTATCCCATAGAGTCAATTGACAAGCTCGCAGAGTTTCTATTGGGCATTAAGACTTTTTTTGTGTGGGAGCATGTTGGATTACTTACCGATGAGCGTGTAAAAAACCAGATATATATATTGTATTCACATGAGTTCCGAGCCAGTTTTCGGCTTAACGTAATTGATGCGGAGCTTAAGGATGCTCTAACATTGATGGATTGTGGGGATAGTCTTGAGGTTCGCCACCTCCAGGGTCGCAACATATCTCAAAACGAATATGGAACAATAGAGTCGCTATTTAAAATATGGAATTCCTGTGTTAGCCAATCTAGAGTCTTGCCAGTCAATGACGTTATCGACTATATCTCTAGGAATATCGAACAGCGATTTAATAAAGGTCGTGGTAAAGATTTCACACAGTCCACAATTAATCAAGTGATGCGTGATAGTCATGGCTATTGTATGTTTGAAGGCTGCGGGGATAGATTGGATATTGATGATCTGACGGGGACATCTGGTAACTATTCATACTTGGCTCACAATGTTGCGTCATCCGAGAGTGGCCCAAGGGGTATACCTTATCTATCCGAAGAACTTTCTAATGAGCCAGCTAATATCTTGCTTCTATGCGACAAACACCACCGATTAATAGATCGAGTTGCGTGTGCTGATTACCCTGCATCCAGACTTACTCAAATGCGAACCGAGTTTTTAATTAATACTGAGAAATTACTTGAAGGACTGAGTTTCCAGCCTATTCCTGTATTTTCAGTTCTTTGGCCGGTAGGAGGCCATGTTGTTTCTCCCCCTGAATCAAGAGACATTGCAGGAAGCTTATCTAGGTTAAGAACTCGCATGAGAGGAGCATTGAATAATCTTAGTGACAATGAACGCCGATACAGAACCAAACCTGAACGGTTTACCAAAGAAATGGATGAAATTGTTACAGAGGAAGCAGAAACCATAGTTAATCAAACAAAAAATTATGGATATCGAGCGGCGCTATTCGCATTTGGGCCAATGCCTGCTTTGATCGGATTAGGAGCGTGTCTAGGAAATAAATCTGAAATCACGCCAATGCTCAGATACCGAGATGGAAACTGCTGGGTTTGGCCTCAGGATTCTCGCTCAGAAACACCTTACAAGGTGAACTGGAAGAGCGAAATAGGAAAATCATCAGAAGTCACGATCTCTATAGCATTAACTCAATATCCTGAAGTAATGAAAAAGACTGCAACAGCTCTCGGTTATCCTGAGATTGAAATCGTAGCCAAGCAAATGGGTAATGCGGCGATCCCGCATCCGGAAAACGGGTTAGAATTAAAAAGTGAACTTCATGCAATACTGCAAAAACTTCATGACCAATTTTCTGTGAAGCGTGTTCACTTGCTCATCTGTGCATCTAACGCTGCTTGTGTATTCATAGGTCAAGCCTTTGATCTCTATCAGCCAGCACTTCTTGTATATGACTTCGATGGTGACGAAATGAGGTCTAAACTGTCGATAACTCAAGTAAACGGAAAAGTTAATCTATCAATACCTCAATGAGTAGCCATCGTTAGAAGAGCCACTCTGTAGCATTACTAAAATTTGGTCAACTGGCGGTTTACAGAGGAGTAAGGATACATATGACTTTTAAGATTTTAAGCATTGATGGCGGTGGAATACGAGGGGTTTACCCTGCGCACATACTTAAATGTTTCGAAGAAAAACTCGGAATCAATCTCTTAGAGTCATTCGACATGATAGCTGGCACTAGTACGGGTTCCATAATAGCGGCTGGTGTTGCCTGCGACATCCGCGCAACCGAAATAGTTAACATGTACAAAGAACATGGCGAAGATATTTTCAAAAAGAAAAAGTCGAGAATACCTTTTAAGAAGCTTCGAAACATTACGCAACCGTTGCTTGAAAGCGTCTATGACTGTGGCAGTTTATATAAAGTTCTTAAAGGTGTTTTCAACGATAGTACGCTTGGGCAAATTGCCAAGCCTCTGATTCTACCTGCAACGGATGTTGGTAACGGCGGAGTTCATGTATTTAAATCGGCTTATGACCCAACGTTTAATCGCGATAGGTTGGTCAAAGTCAGAGATGCTGTTCTAGCATCTTGCTCAGCCCCAACATATTTTGACCCTCATAAAGTTGATGAGTACTTGTTATCAGATGGTGGTCTGTGGGCAAACAACCCAGCATTAGTGGCTGTTATCGATGCCCAAAAACGACTGGGGATAAATTACGATGATATACAAGTGGTATCCATCGGCACCGGTCATTCCAA
The DNA here is from genome assembly GCF_025653365.1 of Shewanella sp. SW32. NCBI lineage: Bacteria > Pseudomonadati > Pseudomonadota > Gammaproteobacteria > Alteromonadales > Shewanellaceae > Shewanella > Shewanella sp. SW32. The sequence goes on from NZ_JAKKSJ010000007.1 coordinate 26,862, forward strand.
AGTCGCCTATGGTTTAAAGCACAAGGGAGACTGGGGTCTTGCAACGGGCTGGAGGCATAAAGAATTTATAAGTTTCATGCTATCGCTTCAGAGCCAAAGCGCGTTGAATTATCTAAAGCTTCATTTGAAGCCTGAGCAAATATTAAGAATTGATTTTGAGTCAGATACTGATCTGCCACTCGATGACGTTTCTGAAATCGATAATTTGATCAGTTTAGCCGACAAGAATTTTACATATGGAAGTAAAGAGATTAGCAACTTTGTCTTAGGAGGAAATGTATCGTGACTCAAATAGTTTCTAGGGAAGAGGCCCTATTAACAGCGGCGAAAAAGTTGGATATTTCACCGACTAAATATAAGCAAGCGATTGATCGCTTTAATTCAATGAAAACGCACCTAGAGCAAGGTAACTATCCTGGAACATTTCGTGTCCCAGAGGTATACCTTCAAGGCTCTTTTAAGCTTGGAACAGAAATCCGCCCATTCAAAAATAGTAAAGATGCAGATTATGACATTGATTTGGTCTGCAACTTGGGGCATTCAAAACAGGCTGTACTAGCCTCCACTGTAAAAAATCAGGTTGGGGAACGGATTAAAGAGAATGGCACTTATTCCCGATTGTTAGATGATGAAGGAAAGCGCTGCTGGACTCTTAACTATGCTGAAGATGATGGGGTTGGATTCCATATGGATATACTCCCTTCTGTTGTAGAAAACAGTTTATTAGCCCGACCTCAATCAATTGCAGCTACAAATAAAGATCAAGAAAACAGCTACTCTTGGACAACGAGCAACCCGAAAGGATTTGCTGCATGGTTTTACGAAAGAAATGGCACTGTATTTGAACAAGCAAAATTAACTCAGAAACAACGCATCTTCAACAATCAAAGACAGTTGTACAATTCGATTGACGATGTTCCAAATATCCACGTTAAAACGCCGTTGCAGAGGGCCATTCAGCTATTAAAGAGACACCGTGACGTAAGGTTTTCACAATCAGATATTGAAACCTTCAAACCAATCTCAATGATCATTACTGTATTAGCTGCCAATAGTTATAACAATGAAGCAACTATCTATGACACGTTGAGAAATCTAATATCATCTTTAAACCAGCACTCTCATCAATTAAGCAATAGCTTTGTTTTTAATGATTACTACGCAAGAAATACCTACACATTGATAACTCGCACATCTGATGGGAAGTGGCTTATCCCCAACCCTGCTAATCCGGGAGAAAACTTCGCTGACCGATGGCATGAGGATGATAACGCAAGAGCAAAAGCTTTTTTCCGATGGGTGGATTGGCTCAGAGACGATTTCATCAATATTGATACCTTTATCGAGGAAGATAAGTTAACTAAGTCACTTGTTGATGTATACAAACCAACAAATCTACCTGCACTAAGCTTTAATGTGCCCCATAAGGAACAACTTCGATACCCTATTGTTGCAAACATATATTCAGCGAATATAAAAGCAAGTTATAAATCCAACATATATTGGAAAGAGTTTCAGTCTGGACAGCCTTTACTCAAAGGAAAGGAGTTAAAGTTCAAACTTAAGACTAATGTTCCGGCACCGTTCGACGTTTATTGGCAGGTAGTAAACACAGGTCAAGAGGCGGCAAATGTAGGGCAGCTTAGGGGGGAAATATCTACTCAATCAAACACGTCTGCAGACGAAATTTATCGAACAGAATCCACCTCCTACACTGGTGATCATTGGGTTGAGGGATTCGTCATCAAAGATCGTGTATGCGTTGCGAGAACTGGTGAATTTGTCGTAAGCGTCAGAGATAGGTTCGCTGTATGAATAACGTGAACTTCCAAGAAGAATTAAGTGCAAAAACTACAACACTTACGCTGCTAACTAATCTAGGCGTTGTAACATTACAAAAATTTGGTCAACTGATGAAATTCTGTAATGACGGCAAAAAGTTTCTCTGGCACGCTTTGGGGCAATATTGATTTACATTGGGAAGTGGTCATTTTCATATGATTCAATCAACGAAATCCATTTTTCAAGTTCGTCACCTTCGGCGGTATTAGGCAATGCATCAAACAGTTCGTCAATTCGCTTTAAAGCAGCTCAATACTCTTCTTCAGAACTTATTGATTTCTCTACACTATAAGGAATGACCTCTTTTCCAACAGAGGGGGCATCAAGCAATTCTGCTAAATCATTAGGTATTGGGGCCGTTGGATCACATTTTGAGAGCAATGTATTGAATTTCGAATTCTTCATTTAGTTCCTCCAGTCAAATCGCAAATGATCCTGAATACAATGTGGAGCAATACCAAAATATGGTCAACCCAACAGGACCGAACATTACAACTTCGGCCACAGATAAATTGAAAAGGGTCAAAATTAGCATTTTATCATAGGCAAACAGTCCCACTTGGTTGTGTACTGAGGGCTAAGCAGTTCTCGCCGCATAGCCCACTTTTGTTCGATTCCCTGTGCAGCTAAGAACAGCGTATCACGGCCATACCTAAAGTTAATGCCATCAAGCGCTTGCATCAAAGCAGGATTAGCTTTTGGCGCATTAAATAAGTCGAATTGCTGACGCTTGTCACAAACGAGGTTGATGAGCCCAACTCCGATTTTGTAGTAACGTACACCTTCTCTGAATAATTTGGGTGCAGCCGCTGAGACAGCCTGCGTCATTTCGACCGTGCTATTTGTCGCACATGGGAAATGGATCAGCGTTTTAAAGCTTTTAGGTTGATCATCAAAAGGCGAATTACTGGCGAACAGTAGCATTGATTTGCAACTAGATCCCTGTGCCCTTGCCTTCGCTGCTGCAATTCCAACATGCTTACTCAATGCCTGCAGTAAAGAGTTAAAATCGGTTATCCGCTCACCAACTGAACGAGTTGAAAATATCTGCTGTTTATCGGCTCTTGCCTGATCCCATTGTTTGCACTCGATGCCATTTAGCTCACGAACCGTACGCTCGATTTCAATGCTAAATTGCTTACGAGCATGCCCTGCAGGCATTTGTGCTAGGTCGTAGGCCGTTTTAATATTCATCAACTCTAGTTTTTTACTAATAGGGGACGATAGAGAAAACGGACAAAATCGTACGCTAAGCGTGCGGCCTGTCAGGTTGAGGCCCTAGAGGTTGCAGGCGAGTCGTCAGAAAATGCTGGAATCGGCCCTATTCTGACACTGCCCAAGGTTCCGGCCTGACGCCCAGTTAGGGCATGCCTCAATCTGACGGCTGCGAACCGCCAGGGACAGGCGCAATGTCAGATTCTGTCGCGGCCTTGGCGCGTGCCTGGAAGCGTTCATAGCAATCCAGCCCGCAGAAATGTTCGACGTATTCCGCGCCTTCCGGGGTGAAGGCGGCATCGAGCGGAATTTCTTTGCAGCATACGCAGCAGGTGGTGCAACTGGCAGTGTTCGGGGCGTTTGCGTTCATGGTGGTACTCCTCCAGATTGGTAGCGAAGCTCAAAGCTGCCCACTCTCGGCTGGCTGGGAAGCGGTCATGATCTTCCCTTGAAGGCCCGCAGCAGCCGCGTCACAGACAGGACAAACAAGCCGGTCAGCGTGAGGGCTGCAATACCCCAGTGCTCCCCGATGAACGCGCCGGCCGTCGTGCCGGCTAGCACAATGGCGAGAATCGGCAAATGGCAGGGACAGGTGAGCACGGCCAGCGCGCCCCACAAGTAGCCGGTGATCGGTTTGTGCGTCTCAGACGGCAAGTGCTCTGGGCTGTTCATGGCAGACTCTCCGCGTGCTGTGCCGGTTCGGTTGGCATGGCGGCCAGTTGCATTTCGAGGCTGGCCAGGGCCTCGCGCCGACGCTCGACGAGTTGCCGCAACACGGCAAGCTGCGCAGACGCACCGTCACCGTCCGCAGCATCCAGCGCCCGGCACAGCCGCGCCAGTGCGTCCAGGCCGATACCCGCTTCGAAGGCAGCCCGTACAAAGCGCAGCCGTTGCAACGCGGTGTCATCGAACAAGCCGTAGCCGCCCGTGGTGTACGCGACCGGCCGTAGCAATCCGCGCAGCAGGTAGTCGCGCACGATATGCACGCTCACCCCGGCATCAAGGGCCAGCCGGGACACTGTGTAGGCGCTCATTGAACACCTCCTTTTCCTCATCCGGCGCAGCACGAAAGCTGCTTCACGTCCTTGCTGAAGGTCTGCGCCGCGAGCTTCAGCCCTTCGACCATGGTCAGGTAGGGGAACAATTGGTCGGCCAGTTCCTGCACGGTCATACGGTTGCGAATGGCGAGCACCGCCGTCTGGATCAGTTCACCCGCTTCCGGGGCCACCGCTTGCACGCCGATGAGCCGTCCGCTACCTTCCTCGATGACCAGCTTGATGAAGCCGCGTGTGTCGAAGTTGGCAAGCGCACGCGGCACGTTATCCAGTGTTAGCAGGCGACTGTCGGTCTCGATCCCGTCGTGATGTGCTTCCGCCTCGCTGTAGCCCACGGTGGCGACCTGCGGGTCGGTGAACACCACGGCCGGCATTGCGGTCAGGTCCAGGGCCGCATCGCCGCCAGTCATGTTGATCGCCGCACGAGTGCCGGCCGCTGCCGCCACATAGACGAACTGCGGCTGGTCGGTGCAGTCGCCGGCCGCGTAGATGTTCGGGCTACTGGTGCGCATGCCCTTGTCGATGACGATGGCCCCCTGCGCATTGACGGCTACCCCCGCCGCTTCCAATGCCAGGCTGCGCGTGTTCGGTGTCCGGCCGGTGGCGACCAGCAGCTTGTCGGCGCGCAATTCACCGTGCGTGGTGGTCAGCACGAATTCACCGTCCATATGGGCGACCTGGCTGGCTTGCGTGTGCTCCAGCACCTCGATGCCCTCGGCACGGAAAGCGGCTGTCACCGCCTCGCCGATGGCCGGGTCTTCACGGAAGAACAAGGTATTGCGCGCCAGGGCCGTGACCTTGCTGCCCAGCCGGGCAAAGGCTTGCGCCAGCTCCAGCGCCACCACCGACGAGCCGATTACGGCAAGGCGTTCGGGAATGGTGTCGCTCGCCAGGGCCTCGGTGGAAGTCCAGTAGGGTGACTCTTTCAAGCCCGGAATCGGCGGGACCGCCGGGCTGGCACCCGTGGCGACCAGGCAGCGGTCGAACATCACGACGCGCTCGCCACCCTCGTTCAAACTAACGATAAGGCTCTGGTCGTCCTTGAAACGCGCTTCACCGTGCAGAACGGTGATGGCTGAATTGCCGTCCAGGATGCCTTCGTACTTGGCATGACGGAGTTCTTCGACACGGGCCTGCTGCTGGGCCAGCAGCCGCTCGCGCAAGATCGTCGGCGGTGTGGGTGGCATGCCGCCGTCGAATGGGCTTTCCCGGCGCAGATGGGCGATGTGGGCGGCGCGGATCATGATCTTGGACGGCACACAACCGACGTTGACGCAGGTGCCGCCGATGGTGCCGCGCTCAATCAGCGTGACCTGCGCGCCTTGCTCGACGGCCTTCAGTGCTGCCGCCATCGCGGCTCCACCGCTACCAATGACGACGACCTGCAACGGGCGTTCGTTGCCACTGGGCTTATCAGCGGCCCCTATCCAGCCGCGCATCTTGTCGAGCAGGCCGGCGCGGTTGTCCGTCGGTGGCGCATCGGCAAGCGTTGCCTCGTAGCCCAGTCCGGCCACGGCGGTAGTCAGCGCATCCGATGACGTGCCCGCCTCAATGGCGAGTTGCGCTGTGCCCTTCGGATAGGACACCAGCGCCGATTGCACGCCGGGCACTTTCTCCAAGGCTTCCTTGACGTGAGCCGCGCACGAGTCGCAGGTCATCCCGGTGATTTTCAGGGTGGTCATGTATTTTTCCTTTTCTGTGGTGGCTACGGCTGTTGCCGTCAGCCACGTTGTTCTGGCAATTCACAGCTGTCCGGCCCGCAGCGGCGATGTGCTGGCGAGATGAAATCCCAGACCGACACCCCAACCATCAAGGCCAGGCCGACATAGAGCAGTCCACCGCTCTGCCAGCCGTAAGCCCGCATTAAAAACACCGCTGCCAGCACCAAGATCGGGCCTATCGTGCCGAGCGCCGTGCGTCGCCACTGTCGATGATTGAGCCAAGCGATAGCATTGGCGAGTAACGCGATGCCGGCGAACATCGGCAGCAGGATGCCAATGAATAGCCCCTCGTACTGGCTCAAGAAGCCCAGTCCGATGGCCGCGCCAAAGCTGGCGATGGCAGGAAAACAGGCGGCGCAGCCCATCGCGGAAACGACGCTGCCGAGCGCGCCGGTTTTGCCAGCGATGCGCGTGATGAGTCCCATGTGTCGCTCCCGAGTTCGGTTAACGGATCAGCGTTTGAGGCTGGACGGATAGCCCGCGTCCTCGGTCGCCTTGGTCAACTTCTGGACGTTGGTCTTGGCATCGTCGAAGGTGACGACGGCCTGGCGCTTGTCGAAACTTACGTCGGTCTTGCTCACGCCCTCAACCTTGGAAAGCGCGTGCTTGACAGTGATCGGGCAAGAGGCGCAGGTCATGCCAGGCACGGACAGCGTGACGGTCTGGGTGGCGGCCCACACGGGGGCAACAACGGCAGCGAGGGCGAGGGCGGCAAACAGTTTTTTCATGATGAACTCCTGTGATTAATAGAAAAATGGCATGACGTAGGGAAATCCGAGCGAGACCAGGACCAGCGCGGCCACGATCCAGAAAATGAGCTTGTAAGTAGCTCGCACTTGGGGAATCGCGCAGACCTCACCCGGTTTGCAGGCTTGCGCCGGGCGGTAGATGCGCCGCCAGGCGAAAAACAGCGCGACCAGCGCTGCGCCGATGAAGATCGGGCGATAGGGTTCCAGCACCGTCAGGTTGCCGATCCATGCCCCGCTGAACCCCAAGGCGATCAAAACCAGCGGCCCCAGGCAGCAGGCCGACGCAAGAATGGCGGCCAGCCCACCGGCGAAGAGCGCGCCGCGCCCGTTTTGTGGTTCAGACTTTTGTGGTTCAGACTTTTGTGGTTCAGACTTTTGTGGTTCAGACATACGCTTGTCCTTTCAAATTTGGTTTGGATAGCTTAAGCTTACTTCCGTAGTTATGTACGGAGTCAAGCGATATGCAAATTAATTTTGAGAATCTGACCATTGGCGTTTTTGCCAAGGCGGCCGGGGTCAATGTGGAGACCATCCGGTTCTACCAGCGCAAGGGCCTGCTGCCGGAGCCAGACAAGCCCTATGGCAGCATTCGCCGCTATGGCGAGGCGGATGTAACACGAGTGCGGTTCGTGAAATCGGCCCAGCGGCTGGGCTTTAGCCTGGACGAAATCGCCGAGCTACTGCGGCTGGAGGATGGCACCCATTGCGAGGAAGCCAGCGGCCTGGCCGAGCACAAGCTCAAGGATGTGCGCGAGAAGATGGCCGACTTGGCACGCATGGAGGCCGTGCTGTCTGAACTGGTGTGCGCCTGCCATGCGCGGAAAGGGAACGTTTCCTGCCCGCTGATTGCGTCACTGCAAGACGGAACGAAGCTCGCTGCATCGGCGCGGGGGAGTCACGGGGTGACTACGCCTTAGCGTGCTTTATTTTCCGAATTCTGAGACGACCCCAACTAGCGAAATGTTACAGATTTAATAGGGGTCTTAGTCTGCGAATCTTCATGGGAGACGGGACTAATCAGAGCCCTCGCTCTTGGATAACATTAGACGCTCGCGCGCAAAATTCCACCCATTCCGATAAGGCGGCGTATAGAGCCTTAGCGGCATCTGAGGTTGGCGCGTACTTATCTCTGTCGCAAGCCCATCTGGTGAACCGCTTCAGGGTATGCAGGCATCGTAGTCAGTGTCTGAGGGTCGGTTGAGGTCAATTTTGACTTCAAGAATCTAGACGTGGAGGGGAGGCCTCATGCCCGGCAAGACTTTAATTTCCATTGGCATGAGGCGCATGTTATTCGTGAACAGGCAAGATCCAAGTTTAAGCTTGTTTACTGATATTTTGCGGAGCCGATGAACTTAGAGAAATGCTCGCACCATATTTGGACCGTTGTAAACTCGTTGACGTTGACGCTTGCAGGAATGGTTTTCTTGAAATTCCCGAAGTTTTTCAATTCGCCAATCAGAATTGCTTCTTTCTTTATGTCCAAAAACGATTCTTTGTCGGTGGCTTGTTTCTTTGTCAGGTAAATTTTGTAGTCTGGACCAGGTGCTACATCACCTTTAAATACAATTTCGTTATCCGTAACAAAAAGTTGTCCATTCGCCCAGTGAAGGGCGTCGCTGCCTTTCTGATCTTTCTTGAACTCTCCGCTATACTTTGCCACCTTTTGCACTTCTTCAATTTCGGCGATGGTGGCGTTTTCTTGTGCTGTCAAAATCGGAAGTATATAGATCCCTAGCCCAACTCCCGCGCCAAACAGAGCCAGGTGGGACGCGAGCAGAATTATTTTTAATTGCTTTTTCATGGGTTGCCTCATGCAGTGAGTTATTTGGTGTGTCCATCATAATAGCTGGTTGCAGGATCTGAGTGCAAGGGGTTATTGAATTGAAGCGGGAGCATCATGCCGCATCACCACGGCTTCTTGCATCACTTCGCCCATCACCTCGATCGGGCATTTGAAGTCGAAGCGTTTGCGCGGTCGCATATTCAGTTGCAAAGCGATGGCGTCCAGGGCTTCCTGACTATGCACCGACAAGTCCGTGCCCTTGGGCAGGTACTGGCGGATCAGTCCATTGATGTTCTCATTGCTGCCGCGTTGCCAGGGGCTGTGCGGGTCGCAGAAGTAGATCGCCACCCCGGTCCGCTGGGTGATCTCGGCGTGCCGCGCCATCTCCCGGCCCTGGTCGTAGGTCATGCTCTTGCGCACCGCCAGCGGCATGCCATTGAGCGCCGCACTGAAGCCCTCCAGCGCCGAGGTCGCCGTCGCGTCGGCCATCTTGATCAGCATCAGGTAGCCGCTGGTACGCTCCACCAAGGTGCCCACCGCCGAGGCATTGGCCTTGCCCTTGATCAGGTCGCCCTCCCAATGGCCTGGCATCAGCCGGTCTTCGACCTCCGGCGGGCGCACGTGGATGCTGAGCATTTCAGGGATCTGGCCGCGCCGATCGACGCCGCCAGAGCGCGGCCTGCGACTCGTCTTGCCCTGGCGCAGGCAGATGATCAGCTCCTTGCGCAGGCCACCGACCGGCAGGGCGTAGATCGCGTTATAGATCGTCTCGCGGCAGACGTAGGCCTCTCTGAGGCTGGGTATGTTCATGCTGCGCAGCTTGCCGGCAATCTGCTCGGGAGACAAACCCTCACGCAGCATATGGACGACCAGCTCGAAGCGCTCACTGCCCGGCAGCAGCTTGCACTGAGGCCTGCAGACCTGGCGGCGGACCTGCATCTGCTGCTGGGCAGCACAGGCCTGGTAGCGGGTGCCAGGGGCCCGGTTGCGGCGCAGCTCCCGGCTGATGGTCGAGGGGGAGCGGCCGAGCATCCGGGCAATTCGCCGCTGGCTGAAACCTTGGGCAAGGCCGAGTTGAAGGGTCGCACGTTCGGGGATACTGAGTTCGTGATAGGACATAGTGGCAGCACCGTACCGGAAAGGTCAGGTGTTGCACTCAGTTTTTGCGGCCGCCGTGCGTGATATGGCTTTGAGGGGAGGTAGTCGAAAGAATATTGGTATCTTTTGGGAGTTCTAAGTTTCGACCCGTCACTGGTAAATTCTGGCGCATAAGAGCCTCAAGGGTTGGCTGTTTTATTTTATTGTATTCGGCATTAAGCCCAATTTCTTGAGCGTTACGATAAAGCTAAATAACTGTGCGAAATAGTAGATCACTCAGGTAAGGGAACTCAATGCAGTTTGCGCGATCAGATCAGTCGCCAAACAAACCAAACCCACAAACGCATTGAGTATGAACAAAATAGCATTTTTGTACGGCGCTGAACAATGATTGACGATCTAACGCTCCAGAACCAAATCAGGGATCTGGCTTTAGCGAGTCGGAGCGAACCGACCGATGGTTGGCGTACCGAAGAGCTTGACCCTAAGTTGTGGAACGGTTGGCGTAAAATGATTCAGGGGGACCGGCTAGAAATCGCTGAATACGATCTGACGGCTAAGGTTAGCCAAGGGGACTCTCCTAGTGACAAGCCCGGAGTGGTTGAAGGTCTAAAACAAAGAATAAGGGCTTACAACTTTAGTAAACAAAGGACGTCATCAATAGCAGTGATATAAAAAGTTATCTTTGCCGCCCCGATAAGGCTTTACGGGGCGACTAAGTCTCACCCAACCGACAATTCCGATAGTTTCAGAATAAGCTTTGAGTTTTCTAAGATTGGAATTACTACACCACAGCACGTACTCGAGATACTACAAATAGCTTTTTGGTAGGACCGATACCGAATAAATATCCATAATACATCAGGAGAAACTTTTTTTAATTTTCTGTAACCGGTCATAAATCAGTGGCGGATAATTTGCATGATATTCACCACACTCTGGGCAATGCTCTTGTTTTAGGTACGCTTGATTGTCGAGATCTTGATAAGGAAAAACGCTGAAGAGAAGTTCGTGCTGCATAAGCGTTTTATAAAAACTCTTATGATAAGGTGCAATCTCGCTGTCTTTGATTTTGTCGAAATATAGGTCAACGCTGTTCAAAATGCTCATAATTTCTTTAACCCCGTCGAACCTTAAAATGTCGTCATCTTTGTGAATATCAACATCTAAGCTCTCTAGATCCTCAATGAAACATTTAATCGCTCGCCGGGAATGCAAAAGGATCATTTGCGACTTGCCATCAATCATCTTTTCCTGATCGTAGCTAAAATTTTTAATGTTTCTTTCGACGAACATATAAAGTTCGTGAAGCTGATTCAACTCGTGCCTCAGTTGCTCCTTCGTATATTCCTTTTCGATTTGCTGATGGAGGATGCCATTAGCGTCAATCTGAGCTTTTAACACCAGAAAGAGAAGCACTGAACCCAGAATTTGTACAAATGGGCTTGAAATACCTCCAAGAACATCTCCTATTTCGCCATAACCTTTCAAATATTGCAGCGGAAGAAGAGGTGCAAACAAAGGGATAAGCAGGCAAGCCGCACCACCAATGACTATGACCCAGAAAGCTATTTTGGTAACAGGAGAGTTATAGATATTCATTTTTACACCTTTTCAGAATTTTCTTTTCTGTACGCGCTAGGAGTTTTGCCAATTTTTTTCTTAAACAACTTTTGAAAGTGTTCATGTGCCGGATACCCAATGGCTTCACTCACTTCGGGAACAGACTTACCGGATTCTTTAAGCAGCTGCTTTGCTTTTTCAAGCCGACAATAGGTTAAATAATCAAGAGGTGTCATGCCTGACAGCTCCTTAAATTTGACGCTGTAGTTCGTACGCGACATCCCCGCAATCCCGGCGAGATCGTCAAGACCCCATTTTTTATCGAGACTATGATGAATAGCTTCCAAGGTTTTGCTGAGTTGCGGATTTTCGATCAGTTTGAAGAATCCAGCATTTTTATTGGATTTGTACATGTGGATTCTTAACGCTTGCACGAAGATAATTTCGGTCAGCTTTCTGACTAACGTGTTGCTTCCAGGAAGCCCTGATTTTGCTTCCTGCTCTATAATACTTAAAAGCATGGCAAGCCAAGGCGAGTGGGAGTTATCAGCACTCTTGATATGCACGACATTTGGCAGCGAATTTAAGAATGGATGATCGGGTCCGCCATTAAAACAAAAATGTCCGCAAACGACGTTGGCTTTGAGCTTGCTCTGATCACCGTATTCCAAAACTTGAGCTTCGGTGAGGTTGGCTTTAGCTCTAAATTCGACCGCAGGCTCGGCCTTGATTTTTGGTGCACTGGCCATGGTGTGCTCCATCCCTTTGAAAAAGATCAAAATATCGCCCTGCTCCGCCAATGCTTTAAGTTTAAGTTTTGGCACCTCATACCAAAACTCGCCATGAGTCACGATGTGAAATCTCGCTAGATTCTCTTCCTGCGGGAGGCTGATGCCCCAGTCTCCCGCAAATGAGGTTCTATACCAGTAGCTGCTAGTAAGCTCTACCTTATCTAAAATTTCACTGAGAACATCCATATATAGCTCCTACGTAAACTGTCCAATAGGTCATGTTATACGAACTATTGAACATATTATATCTATTTTACATGCTGTAAAGTCAGTCTAATCAGTAAGTGGATGAAAACTAAGGAGGCTTTATGAAACTAGATTATGTGATCGTTGCCGGAGGGTGTTTTTGGGGTCTCGAAGACCTCCTTAGGAGTCTGGACGGTGTGACGTCAACGAAGGTGGGCTACTCTGGCGGAGATTTTGATGATCCTACCTACGCCGATATTATAACAGGGAAAACGGGGCACGCCGAAGCGGTTCGCGTGGAATACGACCAAGACGAAATATCTCTCGAAGAGATTCTACATTACTTTTTCAAAATCCATGATCCGACTACGAAGAATCGCCAAGGAAATGATGTTGGCACTTCGTATCGCTCGGCAGCGTTCTATCGTGACGATGCACAGAAAGCGATTATCGAAAACGTGATTGATGAGGTCAATGAGATCGGTCGCTTCGAGAATGAAGTGGTCACGACCGTCACCCTGGAAAAAGAATTCTACGACGCTGAGGCATATCACCAAAACTATTTGCAGAGGAATCCCAGCGGATACTCTTGCCATTTTGAAAGAGACTAAATCATGAACCAAATGAACGAGGAAAAAATGAAAGCACTTAAGAATGTTGTTATTTATACGAAAGACCATTGTCCATTTTGCGCACGCGTGAAGAATTACCTAACTGCTGAAAAGGTCGATTTCAAACAAATTCGCGTAGACGACGATCCGAAGACTTACCTGGAGTTGAAGGAAAGAACAAATCTCCAAACTGTACCGCAAGTTTTTGTGGATGGAGAATTCATTGGTAGTGCTACAGACTTCTTCTCGTGGATTGATAGCTAAAGAGTGAACCCTAAAATAAAGGAGCAAATATATGTTCAATTGGAAAAGCATTTACAACTACCTGGATAACGGCACTCCCGCGCCTCCCAAAAAAGTAGAAAAGAGCGAGGAAGAGTGGAAAGAAATTCTGACGCCAGCGCAATTTCGGGTCATGCGGATGAAAGGCACCGAACGCGCGCACACCGGAGAACTCTGTTCATTTTATGAAGCTGGAAGGTACGCCTGTGTGGGCTGCGACACCGAACTCTTTGACTCGAACCTAAAGTTCGATTCGGGAACGGGATGGCCGAGTTTTTCTGAGCCAGTCGCAGACAACGTAATTCAATATGAACTGGATACGACCTTCGGGCGCAGAATCGAAGTGCTATGCAATGTGTGCGAAGCCCATCTGGGGCACGCTTTTCCAGACGGTCCTGAGCCATCAGGGGTCCGATTCTGTATTAACTCGGAGTCATTGAAGTTTGTAGAATAATTTTTAAATCGAGGGGGTTTATGAAAGTGAACCTTTTGAAAAAAGGAGCCGTTCGTGTTGATTAAGCTGTTCGGTCATAAAGACTGCCATAAAACCAAGATTTACCATTCGTACTTGCAAGAAAAAGGGAGCCAGTTTGTTTTTTTGGATGTTCATGAAGACGACGCGGCTGCTGATGAACTGTGCTCCCTCTATTCGAACGGAAAGCTGAATTTCCCGACAATAGTGGTTGGGACAAAGAAGCTGAGAAACCCCAAGTTCAAGGACCTTGACAGGTGGTTGGAAGCTTCAATGAAATAATGAGTTTTTTAGAATTATTAATAACTTAATAAGCAGTAAGATCAATGATTACAGCAATTTTCCGCAGTTGTGTTACCAAGAAACATGCTGCGGAGTTTTAGCAAAGATACTTCATCAAGCTGGTGTTGGAAAACGTGGTCTTATCGTCGTTTGCACGGCGTGAGGAATGGGAGTGGCTTCAATTTTTGAAAGTTAGGTGAAAAATATGTCGGATCTAAAAATGAATAAAGAAGACGGTGTTGAAAGCTATGAATTTGCAACCCCTGAAGCAATCGAAGAAGCATTGAAAATCGGGAAGCTTAGTCAAACGGTTTTCGGCATGGGTTGCTTTTGGGGACCGGATTCTAATTTTGGAGGGACGCAGGGAGTAGTGCAAACACGTGTTGGCTACGCTGGAGCATCAACTCTGGATCCGAGTTACCGCAACATCAACGGACACGCCGAAGTCGTCAGAGTGATCTACGATAAAGACCAAATCAGCTACAGGGAACTTCTTGGAAGTTTTGAATCATGGTCTGTTCATGGTAGAAAGCAGGGCCAGTATCGCCAGATACTTTTTGTTTTTGATCTGGAGCAAAAACAAGTAGCTGAAGAACTGATTCAAGCGATTGGAAAGGAGAAATCTCCCGAGGTGATTGAGGCCGGAGAACAAAATGGTTATTTTTGGCCCGCCGAAGATTACCATCAAAAGCATCGTCTTCGCAGAAACAAACAGCTTGTAAGTCTTGCAGAAGTAGATTTCGGTCCTCGCTGGGATGAACATCTGTATTTTACTAAATTAAATAGTACCGATAGAAAAGGCTTCAGTCTCTCAAGCTGGCTAAAAAAGTTGTCTCCGGAAATGCAGAAAGCTTACCGAATCGGTTAATCTGAAATTGCAGCTGGCTAAAGAACTCTATTTTCTATATGTAAAGAATGTGACGATCTCCTTCACATGGAGTCCAAGAGAGCATAAAAAATCTGTGTAAGTCGCATTACCCATGTATTTGAAAGGAATAAATAATGCCAATATCAGACCAGCTTATCGACCGAAGCAAGACCTCAGTTTTTATGAGGTCTTGAGATCAGCGCAGCATGAACAGATCTCTTACAGTGTGGCGAACACACTGGTTTGATTGCGGCCTTGGGTTTTAGCTTTGTATAACATCTGATCGGCGACTTCGAGCAACTGCTTTTTGTCGTCAAATAAATCAGCGCTGGCCAAACCTATGCTGACCGTTAATTGTCGTAATAACCACTCATGGTTAGCCACTACCAGCCTTAACTTTTCCAGTGTTTTATTTGCGGACGCTGTGTCTGTGCCTGGCAGGATCAGCACAAACTCTTCACCACCATAACGGGCGAAAAAGTCATAGTTCCTGCTATGGCGCTGAAACAGAGCCGCGACTTGACTCAGTGCCTCATCTCCTGCGGCATGACCATAGCTGTCGTTAAAACTCTTAAAGTGATCAATATCAATCAATGCCAGTACAAAAGATTGTCCTGTTCTTTGCCAGCGAGCAAATTCAGCTTCAAACTTGAGGTCAAAAGCTCTTCTGTTGTTCACCCCTGTCAGCGCATCCGTCATGCTGGTATTATGTAATTGTTCGCCGACTTTTTTCAGCTCCAGTATGGCGATCACTTGTCTGGACAGAGCCTGCAAAGAGCTTATCTGCCGCTGGTTCAGCTGCTTAGGAACATGATCATAGACACAAATAGTACCAATCACTGCACCTTCGGGATCAATCAGCGGCGAGCCAGCATAAAATCGGTAGCCAGGTCCTGAAATCACCATAGCATTGGTACTGAATCTGTGATCTAAAGTAGCGTCAGGGACCACCATTACCGCATCAGGTGTTTCCATTGCATACACGCAAAAGGACTCTTTAATTAATACAGAGGTACGCGAAATACCAACTTTTGCAATTAGATTCAGCTTTGTGTCATCGGTTCGCGTCACCATAGCCACTGGTGCATCACAGATATAACACGCCAGTTCAGTGATATCCCGCAGGTTCTGATCTGCTTCAGCAGGTGCTTTTAGTGTGGTTTCTGCACTAGCTGTTTGAGCTAAACTAAAGGTCATGTACTTCTCCGTTTTTCTACTGCATTTTTCAAAGATCCTGCATAGAAAAATGAATTAAATCGTTGATTTAACTCTAGCATAGATCTGTCAGACTTGAAGTTATCTCTGTAGCAATGGTATTGTTTTGTACAATATTCGCCTGCTTGATTTGAGTTTTAGCTGTATTTATAAACTTTTGGCTTTTCCGGTCGCAGGCTCTATAATTTGCTCGTTTAAATCCAACTCTTCGTCTAACGTCATCTATTTAGTGTGCATGCGGCCTCCGGAGCATTTTCCGTGGCTTATTTTACCGAAGCATCGGGATTGCTAAATAGAGCTGAACGCTGTAATGCGCTTTCGAACTGAGCTTTCCGTAACTTCGGCATTAGTTCATGTACCTTGCTTACTGGATGTTGGTTGACGCGCAGCAGCACGTCCGTCAGATAATCGTAAACGTTAATAGCAGTGTTGACCTTGCTTTGAATGACGCCAACATGCTTAGCACCAAGCTCCGTTCAGCAGAATCACAGCCAGTTTTTCAGTTATCCCAAGTGTCACTCTCAGATTAAAGGCCGCCATACCGGATGTAGTGCCAACAAGAAAACTAAAACACAACTTCGCTGATCATCGCTGAGTGTTTATAAATCGTCTCCCATCACCGGTATCGATAAGCAGATAAGCCTGGTTATGCCATTAGCAGTTCTTGAAGCATTCCTGCTTTCAATGTCGTCAACGTGATCACGATTTGAGTTGAGATAACGACTCTGTTGCTGAAGACTCTCAGTTAATTGCCACTCACCAGATTCAAGAACAGCACCCGCTAACTCGGCACATACTGTTGCAAAACCATAAAGCGCTTGATTATCGCGGGTAAAACGCAGCGGCATCGTCTGGCCTTTTACAAGAAGGGACCATTCCAAAACTCTGTACTTACCTTTTAATCGGTTACTGACAAAAATAGTTATACTTGTACCGCTGGCGCCAACAACTAAAAAGCTCGTGATAGCTAGTCCTATCAGAGACCATAACTCTGGTTTCCCACTTAGTAACAGTGGATTAGGCAAATGACTCCTCAAAACGAGATCAGCACCAAGGGTCAGCGCTGTTTTATACACTGCTTGTTCTAATAATGGAGTTGCATTGACCAGTGACGCAACAGCATCACAACTATAAGGTTCTAGAACTGCCGTAGCTCTCAACCATTCTGTTTCATGGGCAATCGCCAACAAATTTGACCAAATTCGAACCAGTGCCGCTATATGAATGGAGTTTTCATCAGTCAGGACGGTTTGATTAAGCTGCTTATCCAGTTCCTGATGCCAGTATTGGTATTGGCTTGTCAAAAGTACAAACAACTCAGATTGAAGCAACTTATTATTAGTTACCGGTCTTATCCTATTTGACATCTCATTGAATAGTTGTATAAATTTTTTGTCTGCTTGTTGCTCACGCTTTAGCAGATCTTGCTGTTGTTGAAGCATCTGTAAATCGTATTCAATGGCCTGCTTAAAAAGTGTGAGTAAGGAACAGTGTTGTGATGCCCGATCTGGGCTTGAAAAGTCCAACATACACAAAGTACCGAAAGTTTTTCCGCTAGGCCAAAGCAATGGCAGGCCATAGTAATAACTAAAGCCTGCTGCAAATGTTGGGTTATTGTTTTCATATCGGGTACCGATTGCATTTTCAACTAGTAATGGCTGGTTACTGGAAATGACTTGGGAACAATAAGTGTTAAGTGCCAATGGAACAGGTTCACCGCAATAAAAAGTTGGTACTGACACACTGCCAACAGCCTGACAAATTTCGTTTTTATCTAATCGATTAATCAGCACACAAGGCACTTCCGCGACTTGAGCCATCGAGTTTACAATGCCTTGCCAGCGCTCTAGGAGCAGAGCGGTTTCTATGCTCAAATCTACTGCCATTTGTTCCCTCAGTATTTAAATAGTCCCCTTTTGCATCATTCGATCTTGTTTATCTCAGAGTATCAAACAGGAAACAAAGTGATTGATGTCAATCAGGGAATTAGCAGCATTGATGCATTAAGCGGCGCACATACACTCTAAGTAAAGTGCTTAAGTCTGATTATGGCAAGAAATTGTTACTTTGTCAGGGATAGTCAACACTTTATTAGCGAGAGACTTGCTTGGCTGACATTTAAGACAAATCGCGAGATTCCAAATCTGCCACCAACAGTCGGAACTGAGTAACTCACTTGAGCTTTAAAAAGTAAAGCATTGAAATATTTATGGTATTTATACATCCTACCTAGCTCACAGCAGAGTTTAGCATCGTGCATTAATATGACCTTACACTAAAAATACGTACTAGTTGACGTCTATCAAACTCGTTTACGAGATAGTGTAGTGGTCGACAAATTTTGGCCACATCGTTATTGCCTAATAACCGATGCTCTCTTTAAATGCGAAATGAGTAGTGCACGCATTTTTAGCCTTTTGGCAAAACGTTGATGTCTCGAAATTTTCAAGCGCTGTGCCTTGTTTATTTTCAGAAACGTCTGCTTTCAGTGAGTTCCTGATGCTCGGGCGCTCTAAATTATGGGTATAGACAATCTGATTTGCCCTATATTTGCAATTTTCGTGAACCCTTAATTTCACAACTCTTTTAATCTGATATCCAAAGTCTGCATCCATACATAGCCCCTACGTAAACTGTCTAATAAGTCACATTATACGAACTATTGAGCATGTTATATCTATTTTACATGCTGTAAATTCAGTTCCATTAGTAAATAGATAAAAACCAAGGAGGCTTTATGAAAAATAAATAATGTGATCGTTGCCGGAGGGTGTTTTTGGAGTCTCGAAGACCTCCTTAGAAATCAGGACGGCGTGACGTCAACGAAGGTGTGTAGTGGCACTGAAATGGCGACTGCGCAAGACGTGAAGATGAGCTGTCTGATAGCAACGGATTATCAAGCAGAACCTTCTTAAATACAATTTATTCCACGCCAATACAGCGTGCTGTCTTTCAAATCACTAGGAGAAATTTATGTCACGTTTGAACACCCCTACCACAATCGACGCCGCGCCTACTGCTACCCATACCTCACTCAAGGCTGTGGAAAAACAACTGGGCCGCGTTCCTAACATGTTCCGCGTCGTTGCCAACAGCCCTGCTGCGCTGACTGGCTACCTGCAATTGAGCGCAGCATCAGCACAGGGCGGCTTGGGTACAGCGACTCTTGAGCGTATTGCCCTAGCCGTCGCTGAGATCAACGGCTGCGATTATTGCCTTGCTGGCCATTCCTTCCTAGGCCGTAAGGTGGCCAAGCTTGATGATGCTGAACTCACTGCCAACCGCAGCGGTGCATCAAATGACCCTAAGGCCGACGCAGCCGTGCGTTTTGCTGCCGCCGTAGTCCGCCAGCGCGGGCAAGTCAGCAATGACCAGGTCCAAGCGGTGCTGAACGCTGGCTACAGTGATGCACATGTAGTGGATATTCTGTTGGCTGTTGCCCTGAACACTTTCACTAACTACGTTAACGAAGTGACACAGACCGAGGTCGACTTCCCGGCCGTTCAACCACTAGGCATTGATGTCTAATCCATTGGTGCTCAACTACAGCAATTACCTAAGTTAGGTTCGACTCGAGTAAACATATAGTTTTTCTCAAGAGTCATATCATTTTAGTGGGCTACATAGAGTGAGTCCACATGGCTAAAAATAATTGGAGATATAAGATGACTATTCCCGAAATTGAAAATGGTGTCCAGACTACCAATATCCTTAGTAATAATCTCGGTGCAAAAGTCACTAAGTTTGGTATAGGTGGCATCTACGTTGCCATGACGATAATATATTTGTGGTTTGGTGGTATGAAATTCACTAGCTACGAAGCAAACGGTATACATGGTTTTGTTAGTAATAGCCCTCTGCTTTCATGGATGTATAGTTTCCTCAGCATTCAAGGATTCTCAAATTTTCTGGGTGTGCTTGAAATTTCAGTTGGCCTGTTAATCGCTGCACGAGTTTTCTCCCCTAAGCTCGCAATCTTGGGCGGTGTACTTTCAACCGGACTCTTTTTTACGACATTGTCGTTCATGCTGACTACACCCGGTGTTTTTGAGGCATCTCTTGGGTTTCCTGCGATCTCTGTGGTTCCTGGCCAGTTTTTGCTAAAAGATTTAGGCTTGTTTGTCGTGTCTATATTTATCGTAGGCACATCACTTACAGCACTGGAGCACAAAAACAAATAAGCCGCATCCGAAACAACTATAAGTTAGAGGGCCTTAAATTCTGCGGTATAGGTCTTGCAGTTCTTTTTAGCTGTCATAGGCACCTCGTTATGTGATTTTACTCACTTAGCGCGGTGTACAGAACTACTGGATCAGATCATTTTTTCGGGTTAACGGCCTAAGTGAAATAAATTCTGTAAACAGAAGGTCTCTTATAATCTGAAAGGCACATGGCTCTACTCTATAAGAGGACATTTATGAATACCTATCAAAAATCTATGAATGCGATTTCTGCTCTGACTAAGGAGCAGTATCGGGTGACGCAAGAAAATGGTACAGAGCGTCCAGGGACTGGTGAATTGCTAAAGAACACCAAGCCCGGCATTTACGTGGATATCGTGTCAGGTGAGCCTTTATTTGCGTCTTCTGCCAAGTATGAATCAGGGTGTGGTTGGCCGAGCTTTACCAAAGCGATAGACTCTGTCAACGTAATTGAAATCACTGATAGGTCGCACGGCATGACCCGCACAGAAGTGCGCTCAACTCATGGCGACAGTCACTTAGGCCATGTATTTTCAGACGGTCCCAAAGACCAGGGTGGCCTACGTTATTGTATTAACTCAGCGTCATTACGTTTTATTCCTAGGGAAGAAATGGCAAGTAAAGGTTACGCAGAGTATTTAGACCAAGTAGAGGACATTTAATTATGGCAATTGAACGCGCAGTATTAGCCGGTGGCTGCTTTTGGGGCATGCAGGATCTTATCCGCAAACGTCCCGGTATCACTTCAACCCGAGTAGGTTATACCGGTGGTGAAGTGGCTAATGCTACCTACCGCAATCATGGTAACCATGCTGAAGGCATTGAAATAATGTTCGATAATGAAATCACCAGCTATCGACAAATTTTAGAGTTTTTCTTTCAGATTCATGACCCTAGTACAGTAAATAGACAAGGTAATGACAAGGGCACATCTTATCGCTCAGCCATTTATTATACCTCTGAGGCACAGCATGCTGAGGCAGTAAAAACCATTGCTGACGTGGATGCTTCGGGATTATGGCCTGGAAAAGTAGTGACTGAAGTCGAACCTGCAAGTGATTTTTGGGAAGCGGAGGCTATGCATCAGGACTATTTGGAACTCCGACCAAATGGCTATACCTGCCACTTCCCCAGACCAGACTGGAAGTTGCCCTCATCTCAATGAGTTTGCAGCAGCCCACACAGACTTGCAATTTGCATACGACAACCACCCTTAATACAATCGGCTTAGGCGGTGGTTGTCACTGGTGCACCGAAGGCGTATTTTCATCACTTATTGGCATTGCTACTGTCAATCAAGGTTGGATCGCCTCAATTGGTGACAACGCTCAGTTCAGCGAAGCCATTGAAGTGGTTTTTGATCCGACTGTTATTTCTTTATCAACCTTGATCGAAATCCATTTACATACTCACGCGAGCACATCAAACCACTCAATGCGTGGTAAATATCGTTCAGCGATATACGCTTATGATGAGGTTCAGTATAACCAGGCTGTAAACATATTAGATGCCTGTAGAGCTGATTTTGAGCAGCCAGTCATTACTCAGGTTTATTTTTTTAAGGATTTTAAAGCGAATAAAACTGAGCTTATCGACTACTTTTATACAGCACCCAACAGACCATTTTGTCAAAGGTACATTCATCCAAAACTCACCTTCTTATTAGCACGTTTCAGCCACTATGTTGATACGCATAAATTGACAGAGTCAGGTGTAGAGTTAACATCGATATAGGCTGTGCTACTCTGCAAGTTCGAGCGTCATGATTACCAACTCTAGTAGTGGCATCGATCACACGAAAACTAAAACGATGTCACCGCAAACGAATGGGATCTGCGAGCAGTTTGATAAGGCGATCCTGAACGAGTTTTATCAGGTGGCTTTTCGCAACAAGTTAATCAAACGCTGGAGACGCGGCAAAATGATCAGGATGAGTGGCTGTCTTACAACAATGAACGAACTCATCAGGGCAAAATGTGCAACGGCAGAACGTCAGTTGAAACTGATCTGATCCAGTAGTTCTGTACACCGCGCTAAGTGAGTAAAATCACATAACGATACAACAACGTTACCCTACATAATCCCAAACTAATTTATCGTTGGAAACGCGAGTTATCCGTGAAGATGATAGAGCTTCTACGCGAGATCCTTTCCAACTGAGTCTGTTCGATGCTCTGTTATACCAATATCTTTGGAAACGCCCTTCGATGGTAGCTTGTTGCTTCTATCAACATTCATACACTTTTGTGAAAAAAATTTCCTGTGTATTTATCGGTATAGCATAAAGTCCATAATCAAATTAAAACGCTACCTAGTACAAAATTGCCTATTATTTAACCTTGACACTACCAATATGCACTGATCTGATATATATTGATTTAATGTATATTTTGCAGGCGATTTTTATGAAAAGTGCACTACTGCGGATCATCACCAACCAGAGGTAAGCGTAACGCCAACCACACCTTGCGGTGTGGCTGGTGATCAGTAAGGCAGGAGTTGCTGTAGTTTCTCTTGGGTGTTGGCTTTGGGTAGCTCGGTTAATAAGCGGCATAGGTAATCATACGGCTCCAGTCCGTTGATTTTTGAGGTCTCGACCAGGCTGTACAGTGCCGCACTGGCTTGTGCTCCCGTCTTGGTATTAGCGAACAACCACGCCTTGCGACCAATCACGAACGGTTTGATGGCGCGCTCCGCACGATTGTTGTCGATATTCAGACAGCCATCATCCAGATAGCGGACAAGCTTGGGCCACTGATTCAGGCTATACGTAATAGCCGCTCCCAGTAAACTTTCTTTCGTGACACTCTCGCTTGATTTATCCAACCAGCTTTTGAATTGCGCGAGCAACGGCTTGGCTAGCGTTTGCCTGGCTTCATATTTCTTATCAGGCGGCGCAGTTTTTAATTTACTCTCCAGCGCATAGAGTTTCTGGATATGGTTAAGGGCCACATCGGCCTTACCCGTTTTGCCTTTGCCCTGCGCTTTTTGGGCTTCGACGAACTTGCGTCTGGCATGCGCCCAGCAGCCGACTAAGGTTGCGTGGGTTTTCTCATATCCGGCATAACCGTCGACCTGCAGATAACCGTTAAACCCCGCCAGGAAGTCGGTGGGATGTTTACTGCTGCGACTATCCTGATAATCAAACAGCACGAGCTTGGGGCCGGTACTTTTTTCTAAGCCACAGCCATATACCCACATATAACAGGTGCTTTTCTCAACATCCAGCACATTAACCGTGGTTTCATCTGCCCACAGCACGGGCTGTTTCAGAAGCTCAGCTTTCATTAACGCCAGTAACGGTTTCAGTTTCTCTGCACAGCTTATCAGCCAGCGGCTCATCGTTTGACGGCTAAGCTCAATACCGGCCTGATTAAACAACTGCTCCTGACGATAAAGCGGTAAGCCATAGTGCATTTTGCTGCTGATGATTTGGGCAAGCAGACTCGGTGTGGTCATGCTCTTAGGGATAACCGCCGGTGGCACATCGGCAATTTTAATGTCGACCTTGGTGTCCGTGGTTTCACACTGCCGGCAGCTGTATTTCAGCCGCACGTTTCTGAGCACCCGGATTTGTGCCGGTACGAACTCGATTTGCTCACTGACTTCCTCACCCATTTGATGTAGCGCATGGCCACAGCAAGCACAGGTTTTATCGTCAATGTCATGGATAACATCAACGCGCGGCAGCTCAGGGGCAATCCGTGGGCGGCGTGGCTTAGCAGCTTTCTTAGCGCTCTCGGTCGTCTGAGTATCTGGCTCTGTCGCTACTGACTCGTCTTCAATAAGCTGTTCGGCCTCATTTAACACCTCGCCTTCACCTTCATAGGTTTCACTGCTGGGGCTAAATTTCTGGTACTTCTTCAGGTTGTAACGCTCCAGCAACTGCTGCAACTTGTCCGACAGTTGCTGGTTAACCCGCTCTAATTTGGCGATGCGTTTATCTTTTTGCGCCAGTTTGCGCTCAAGCTTTTGCGTCTGCTCAAGCAGCATTTTCTTGAGCAGTGCAACGTCATCAGGTAAGGTGTCTGGTATCTTTTTCATGGCCGCCATTATAACGGCCAATTTAGCTAAGTGCTTGGTAAGATTTAGATTGTTTTGGATGCGATCATAAGGATTTATAGCCGATCGTCATATCAGCCCACACTCTGGTAATGCAGTGGCTGATGGGCGGTGATTTTTTGGATATCGACACCTTGCAACAGCCAATGCCATTGCTGCTCGCTAATAGACAGTATTTTGCCAGGCATCTGCCGTGGCCAGCGGAACTTGTCTTTTTCAAGCCGTTTGTACCACAGGCAAAACCCGGTGCTATCCCAGTACAGTACTTTTAACCGGGTACGCTGCTGATTACAAAACACAAACAGTGCGCCGCTAAATGGCGAGAGCTGCATCTCTTGCTCGACCAGCAACGATAAGCCATTAATGGATTTACGAAAGTCGACCGGCTGTTTATGGCTAAATTTGCCCAACGCGCCAAAAATGTAAAGTTAGCTTTAAATTCTAAAATCACTCACTTGAATTCTCGTTCTCAATCAGCGCTTGCTTCCAATATTCTGGTTCAGCATATCGAGCAACCAATGCATCGATATCTATTTTTGAGGTTGATGGACTAAACTCAAAATTGCCATACATATTGATGTGCTGCCATGCAACGGGCGAAATACTGTGAAGCTGAGCCAGTGCATTTTGATCTCCTACTGTTTGCTTCTGTTCATAGACACGAGATAGCAGCACTGTGTTGTAGTAAATGACCGCGTTGGTGATGAGCCGAGAGCATTCATTCCATATTTGCTGCTCCTCTTCTGTTTTTACTCTGAATTTTCCACCGTTAACAAATGCAACTGCTCGTCTAAGACGATGATAGGCTTCGCCACGATTTAATGCTTTTTGTACACATTGACGTAAGCCAACATCGTCGACAAAGTCGAGAATGTATAGCGTTCGGCATATGTTTTCCAACTCCCATAATGCTTTCTTGGTCTGATTCTGACGCGAATAGCTCGAGAGTTTGCGAACAATCGTGGCTTGAGTAACATCTTTTTGAGCTAGCGATGCCATGATCCGTTGAATATTGGGCCATTCACGTTCAATCAATTCATCGTTGGTTTTTCGGGCAGGCTTTATTAGCCAGTCACCACACTCATTGGGATGTTGTGAGCCGACTAACGTATCCATTTTCTTATGCAAATCACGATAACGAGGTGCAAAATGATATCCAAATGCATGCAAAATCCAAAAATTAACCTGATTGGTGCCATGGGTGTCAGTGGAATGCCGTTCTGGCTTTATATCAGAGGTATTGTTATGCAATAAATCGAAAACGTAATGGCTTTCATGTTCGTGAGTCCCAATAATCTTTGCATTTATAGGAACATGATTTGCAACCAACGTGTAGGCGCTGACACCTTTCTGTAAACCAAAATACTTGGGAGAATATCGAGCGTTAAGGGTGTTAATTTGCGTTTCTATCCGCTGACCATCGCTACTTGAATGAAGTGTGTCCTGAATATCATAGAGATGAAATGCGGGTAGCTGGCTGGTCGCATTACTAATCGCATCATTAGCCGCTCGTAATGTCTCCAAGCGTAGATAATTTCTTGATGTCCCCGCCATTGATGCTGAGCTAAGGCCTGAAACCTCAGCCATTTTTGCTAACCCCATGTTTGTTCCCATCGCAACAATACAGGCGAAAATTTCACGGGGATCAGCTTCATGCTTTACATAACGATCTAATACATGGGTAAATGCATTTAAAAATCCAGTATTACCCGCAACAAACCACAGTAGATCCGCAATACCAATTCCTGGTAACTGGCTGTAAAAATCGCTATTAACGGATTCATCACTGCTCGGATAAAGCAGCTTCCAACGACGCTTTTCGGCAGCCCCAATTACTTTAATATGTTTGTTGACCCCATCAGAAATATGTTGGTTAATCGCACTATAACGTGCTGCTAGCATAGTATGAAATACAGCCAGAGTATCTTGGATAGGGGCCAATAAAATGGGTGCACCAATATCTTGCAATACTCGTTCTTTATCCTGCCATCTAAGATCGCTTATTAAGTCATCTTCAAAGCGGCGAAATTCATTACTATGTTTAACGTACACATCACCCGCTTCCAGTGAGTTGCGTAGTAGGCGATAGACCAAAAACTCATAGCGATCTACATCAAGCGTTTTAAATGTTTTGCCCTCTTTACTAAACAAATATCGGCGTAAACCTTTAGGAATAATCTCAGTCGGAAATGAATTAGGGTCAGTTTGCCTTGGTGATTTTTCTGTGCGCAATAAGTTTTGTAAAAACGCGATAGCTTCAAGCAAAGGAGAGTCTTCTACACGTCCGGCAAAATCCAGATCAGTAAAAAGTTGCCTTAAGTTACGTTTGAATGTGGCGGATAATTTTGTGTAATGTGACCATTCAAATGCCGTTTTGTCGAAAGCAATATTGCGTAAGTAATCAGCAACTAATGGGAATCTCTCTTGTTCAAGCAATGCATAGGCTTTTTCTTTAATAATGGAAAAAGGTGTGTCATCGGTGATGGTGTCATCCGTAAACAGGCTCAATACATGACCCGCAGCCTGTAAATTTTTCGCTGCATTGGTAACCGCATTATTCATTGCTTCTTCAGCGGCACGCTTGGCCTGTTTCTCGTATTGATCGACCCAATGGAGCAATGCTTCAATTAAGTTGTCATTAATTTGCTGAAACCGATGAAAAGCAAAAAACAGCAGATATAACTGAGCAGTCTCTTTTTTCATGCGTTGAAGTTTATAAGTGGTATAAAACTTAACCATAGAAGCATAATACTTGCCGCTTTCATTGGAGATCCCCGCTGTTATGAGGAACTGCTTGGCAAACTCATGTAGAGGCTGGAAAAACTGCCGCCGTGCGACTTCATGTCGCAATTCTTTATAACTGAAATCTTTAGCTTCATGTTTTAATGCGCTGACGCGAAATACTCCTGACTCAGCCCGAAGCAAAGCCGCTAATTGCTGATCGATAAGTGAAGTCATGCAAGTGCTAAGTAATCGAGCAATACGGGTGCGTTCATAAGCCACCACTCTACCAATCATCTCTTGCATATACCGATAACTGGGCATGACAATACGGTGTAATGCTAAGTATTGGGTTAATTCACGAAAGATAAAGATAGGTTGTGTCGATAACATCGCAACCCGCTGTGCTTTATCTTCCAAATCAACTTTTACCTCATTATCACATTGTTTATACTGGAATAAATCAAGAATTGCTCGTTGTTGTTCAGCCCTAATCGGTCTTGAGGGACTTTTCAGTCTTGAAAGCGTTTTGGTGGGAAAGTACAGCGCGGCAATGTAATCCAAGTCATTTAGTACTGACGATTCTTGTTCATAACTGAAAAACTGCCGTTTGGCTTTGAAATAGCCCAGTTGCAATACTAAATGGGCTGCCACAGAAAACGTTCGGGTATTGTCGAATAGCTCGCGCTCTTTAGCACTTAAGTCAAAATATAATCGACGATCATCATCTGAGAAATGAGGTAATCCAAACAGTTCATCTATTTCATCAGTTGACAAAATAGATAGCCGCCGAACATCATTTTTCATGGTGCCCTCCCTATTTCACTACATCAAATAATTTCCCGCTCCGCGAGATGTGCAAGTGGAATCATACTTTTATGTAAGATCCCAAATACAACGAATTGATGCTCATGTTGGATGTAATAGATGACATGACTTGAATAAGGGAAGCTAAACACATTCATGCGTACCTCGGGTCTATTTTTCCCAAGGGTGGGTGTTTCAGCCAGCAGTTGAATCGTTTGTCTAAGTCCTGATAAATAGGTCTTCGACTGAGTCGTTCCCCATTGGGCTAACGTAAAGCGGTGAATACCTATCAGATCAGATTGTGCATCGGGCGTTAAATGATAAGTTACCGGCATTAGTCATACTGCCCTGCGGCCAGCTCATCAAAAAAGGTATTACCATCAACCAAATTGCCCATTTTGATGTCAGTTATGGCTTTCACCGCTTTGGATTGAAGCAAATGTAATTTTAGTGTCTCGATACTTTGGTATGCATCAGCTGAAATAACAACGGCCACAGGCTTGCCATTTTTATTAATTTGGATTGGAGCTTGTTGAGCTTTGAGCAACAAATCTCCAAAGTGAATTTTTGCTTCATTGGCTGAAAGAGTGTTCATTTATCACCTTTAAACGAATCGTTCGATTCGCTCAATTTACACCAGTTGGGCGATAAAAGTCAAAAATGCACCCTATCAAAATGTATACAATTTGATAGAGTAATTTATCACCTATCAAAACTACTATCATAAGTCGGTTATCAAAATCTCTAAAGAGATTATGGCAAATTTTTAATGTTTAGGTTTAAGGTGTATTTGATATTGAAAACAAGTTGTTACCTCGTGCATAAATCTAACTTTACACTTTTGGCGCGTTGGGCAAATTTAGCCAAGGTGTACTATAATTTAAGTATAAAAGGGTCAGTATGCGGTAGCATGAATGAAAAATCGCGCTCACAATAATTCAATCATGAAGAGTAACTTTTTACAGTTACAATCAATGCTCGATGAATTTTCGGCGTTGTTAAGTGATTGCGCCATTGATTTACAGCTTTTCAAACTGCCAAGGATACTATTAGATGAAAGCCATGCAGAGCCCGAGATTATTTCTATCCTTCAAAGGCATACGCTCGATGACCAAGGGAAGGAATTCTTACGCAAAGCCTTCTCTACACTCAAAATAGACGCGTTAAAATACAGTACTTATCTTGCACATCGATTCCCAGGCTTTGTTGTGTTGCCAACAGCAAGTCAGGCTGAGGTTGTCAGCTATATTAATGAGATAAATAAGCGAAAAGACGAGTTTCACGATTCCGTAAAGCAGGATTTTAAAAAGCGCCAAAACGCTCACGAAAACTTGCATAAAAACATTGAGAACGTGGTTTTATTGTCTGCAACAAGACATATTCGTTGCACAAATGTTGCTGTGAACACAGTCAATTTTTATTGGCAGCACAAAACAATTCAACGAATTGTGCCTCTCGATGAGGCTAAGTTAAGTCTTGAAAACGCGAAAAATAATCATGTTTTTGAATACACACTCAGCAACCGTGATGACAAGCAGGCTTTCATCGATAAAGAAATAGAGCTGCTTTCTCATGTACCAGTAGGTCATAACATTGTCGAAATAAGACAAACCCGAGTTCAACCATTTATCGACCTATGGACCAGGCATGTTGGTGCCACTGCGAACAAAAAAATATCATCGACCAACGCCTCTTTGCCCATGATTCTTTTTGGTGAACCGCCGAGCAAGGTAAACGCTTTATCGGACTATAACCGCGGTAATGTTAATTTTAAAGAAATACCATACCCTTTGATTAACGCTAGAAAATACTGGTACGCCGTACCTTGCAAACAACCTAGGAGTTCATCATGATTAATTTGATCATCGCGAGTGCAGCGTTATTGGTTTTCCAATCACCGGTAGGGTTACCTGCTGGCCTAAAGGTAAATGACAGTTCACTTCAGCTTTCTCATCAAATGAAAAGCTATTTTGAAAAAACATACCCAAAACCCAAGCTGACAGAACAACAGGTGTACATTGACAACCTGTACCGCAAACAGATGGAGGCTATGCCTGCTAATACGCTCGTTTTTAATTCAAGATTTCAAATACCAAAAAATGATACCATTGGTAAAATACTCGTCACCTTCAAAAATTCCAATGGTGAAGGAATAAAAACAGCTTATGTTGGTCTGGATCATTATTATCGGTTCAACGAAGGTAAGGAATGAGAGAAAGTTATTACGCATTTGTAAAATTTAGCTTGTTCAGGGTTAGTGTTCTGGCCCTATCTTTTCCTTTTCTTTTTATATGTTTAGTAAATTTAACGAATACATCTTTATATGACTACGGCATACCACTGAGCTGGATTTTCATTTCAAGCATCCCAATTTTGTTTTTTTGGTACAAGATAGACATCGAGTGTAAAGATGATACTGTTTTTATAACTCGCAGCTTATTCACTATTCCTATCTTTAAACGAATATACAAAATGGATGTTAATACTGTAGTTCAGTGGCTACCATCACAGTTCAATAAAGGTACTTTTAAATTGATGGCTGGTGCAATAGATTTGGGTTTGACTATCGATAGGTGAAGTCTGTTACAATAAAAATTGCTTAGATGGGTAATTTTACATTTAGCATAAAGGCCAGGAGCATTAATCATAAAGGTCTATCCCTATGGTTCCTCATAGAAAGAATCAAGAAAAACTATCATTTGAACAAGCTAAAGAGCTTGTTCGGGATTTTAAGATATTTACAGCGAAAGAATATTTGCGCTTTCGTGCATCTTCGACTGACTTCCAAAACATCCTTCCATACCAGCCAAGCATTTACTATAAAACTGAATGGAAAGGGTGGTGCAATTTTACTGGAATGGATAATAGTCCAGAGGTAGAAATCGACATTGAGGAAATCCAACAGATTGCTGTTTCGTTAAACATTCGAACAAAAGAAGAGTGGCGGCTTGCTGTTTCCACTAATTTAATCAATGGTCCTTTGCACATTTCTAAAGTGGAAGGTTTTAGTAATTGGGCGCAATTCTTAGCTTGTGATAAATATCTAAATTTTAAAGATTTGTTATCTTTCACTCGAAAACTCGGATTGAGAACTCAAACTGATTGGCGTCAATGGTGTAGAGATAATGAACGCCCTGATAATGTGCCTTTTGATTTACATGGACATTACAAGACGGATTTTCAAAGTATTACGCCTATGGTAACCAAAAGCTTTTGGCATTACTTGTTTGTCGAAGAAACAAGCGAATAAGAGTTTAATTATCGCCTTATTCACTTGTTACATTTTAGCCTGCTATCTCCCTCCAACGCTCGCATTTGTAAAGCCCATGGCAACTGGGGCGTGGTCGTTACTACTTACATTACTACTCACAGAGATTGTGCTCGTCGCTGGTGGCTGTGTAGTGTCTATATTGGCTGCAGATCCACCGGGGCTTGCAGAAGCGGGATAGATGCTTGAACCACCGAACTGTTCGCTGAGTTTGTTCAAATCAGCTTCAATTTTACCTTGGCTATCATGACTTATGAAAGGCTTAGAATTTTCATACATTGTGGCTAACTGCGTTACATCTTTAGCCGATTCAACATGGGAAGCAACATCATCAAAACTTTTGGTAGGGCGTGCATCATATCGAACATGCTCAGGGGTCATATTAGCGTCAATAAGGGCGTTATATGCATTTTTAGCATTACTCGTAAACGACTCATCAGAGGCAACTCTAGTGCCTGCAAGCCTTGCAGACTGGATGTTATCTTTATCCTGAGACGCGTTATTCTGTAACTTGTCATCAATAGAAGGGATTTCCTGCTCGAATTGAGAGAGTGCATTTTCTAGCAC
The DNA here is from genome assembly GCF_025653365.1 of Shewanella sp. SW32. NCBI lineage: Bacteria > Pseudomonadati > Pseudomonadota > Gammaproteobacteria > Alteromonadales > Shewanellaceae > Shewanella > Shewanella sp. SW32. The sequence continues at coordinate 58,222 of NZ_JAKKSJ010000007.1, forward strand.
TTGTTGCTTATCCTCGCTTAATGACGGTTTAATTATCGCTGCCAATTCTTTAATATCTGCTAAATTATTTGCGTTACTATCGTGGTCTCCCTTAGTCAGATTCATCGACCGACCTTCAGCATATTGCAACGTAAATACCTTATCGTCTTTGATAATATCGCTAACATTCTCCCCGTTAAGTACCTTATTTAGCACGTCAGCAGTTTTGTTTTTATCATTTAGAGAGTTAGTAGCATTGTCAGAATTGAACGAATTAACAACTCCATCATTAGATAAAGCATTCAAAATTGGATTGCCGGAAGACGTATCGGCCATCCCATTAGCATTCTGCTTAATCACTTCATTAATAGCTTTTTCGCCGCCATTATTGCCTTGCGTATAGCTTTGATACCAACTATTCAGTTCGCTCAACTTAGCTAATTCTTCCTCTTTGAAATTTTGTTTCGCCAAAGGAGTACCTTGTCCATCTTCCCCTAAAAGTCCTCGCATTAACTGGGGATTATCTAACGATTGCAGTAAAGATTGGTACTGACGCCCTTCATCGCCGGGAACCTGAACCCCTCTATTGAATTTTTCAGTGGGATCGCCTTTGAAGTCAGATAATAGATTCATGCCATTAGCAGTATCTCCCTTAACATTCTCCCCGACCCACTTAGCACCTTCCTCACTTGAAGCGAGCTGAGTGATTAAATTATTCATCGCTCTGTCGCCTTCAGGCTTAGTCATTTCTCCTAACTTTGCAGGAATATCACCGATGGTATTGAAGAGTTGTGCTGTCGCGCTATGAGTTCTATCCAGTTTGTCTATTTTCTTCTCAAAATTTTCTGGCGCAGAACCAACACCATCAACTCCGCCGGTTAACTGTTCACCTTGTTTCTTGAATTGCGCCTTGTTATCTTCGGCCGCATTAGCAACATTAGCATGTCCATTTAACGTTTCATGAAGAGCACTGTTAACCATAGCTTGAGAGCCCTGTTCACGAGCCCCATACGCATTCGTAAATTCATCGGCCGTTGGCATTTTTGGCGCCACTTGTTCTAAAGGTGCCTTACTTTGATCTAAGTAAGATGATGTGTTGCCCATAGCATCGAGTGTGTTGACTTTATTTTGATAGAGATCGCCTGCGGCAGTAGTATTCACTACTCCATTAGCAGCCATAGATTGAAAAATATCACGGTTCATCTCGGCATCGGCCTTTTCCTTGCCAATGTCAATTCCTCTGCCGCCTTCCTGCATGTTAATCTTGTCGTTCTCTTTCATCAGTTCTTGAAGAGCAAGTGCGCGACCTTCACCAATGGCATTCGCACTCTTTGACTCTCGTTCCTGAGCAAAGGACACTGTTTTTTCATCCAACCACTTATCGCCAGACATGCCATCCACTTGCAAATCCTTAATTTTCTCCCACAGTTCAGGGTTCTTTTTAGAAAGAAATGAACCTATATCTTGTTTACTTAATGAGGCACTAAGCCCTGCAAAATCAATATCTCTGGATGTGGAGACTTGACCAGAATTCGTAGCCATCTGAGTCAACATGAGGCCTTGTTGCTCAAGCGCCTGTGATTGACGAGTATAGGCAGCACTTTGTTTTGCTGCTTCTTGGACTGCTGCGGTATCCGAGAAAGATGCGACATCCGAGGCTGTTGTAATCTTGGATAAATTTTGGTTAATGGCATCTTTGTTCGATACTAACTCTTGGAGGTTTTTATTGTACGATTCTTTAGCTTCTTCCGACGAATTAGCATTCGCTTGGGCTGTTGCTTTCAAGTCAGCACTAAAGCTTGCACCCACTTTCGCAGCCATACTTGGGCCTTGTCCTTTCCCGCCGAAACCTGCGCTTAAAGACAATCCCCCTTTTGCATCGGCACTTACGGCACCTGACGCTACAAGTTGCTGTGCTTCAGAAAATGACATCCCTGTAGCCTTGCTTATGGCATTAGCAGCAGACGATGCCCACTCAGAAACAGATGATGCTTGAAACGACTGGCTTTCACCCGTGTTTTTAGAAAAATTTCCCCCTTTTGATTCGTTGAAAATAGAGTCCAAAGATTGTTGTGCATTTTGAGCTAAAGTTGCCGCCTGACTTCGGAGGCTGCTCGCCCCAGATGAAACGCTCGAACCTATTGATTCACCCACTGAGAATTTCCCCGCGGAACTAGAAACCAGCGAATCACCGTTTAAATGGCGCCCAGTGTTAGTTTCATACTGAGATGTTTGATTACCGAATTGAGCATTACCGTTTTGTATTGACGTGCCGGTATCAGGGGACAGGCGTTTAGAATCGATAGAAGGATCGGCCATAGCCTGTTTAGCCATGCCCTGCATTGCATGAACACCTCGATAGAGCACAAAGACACAAATAGCGGGAATGAAAGTGTAAAGCATACCGGAGATACCGATATAACTGTTAGCTGTAGCAAATTGGCTGTCGATCGCCGTTAAACTAAATTGGCTTTTGCCTGCAGCAACAGCGTCATTGAAACGATTCGTCATAGCCAAAGCGGTGAACAAGTTGACCAAGACAATCATGATTGACCACATTTGGACAAACATCCATGCAGCAAAATATTGCCCTACGGCTAGAAGTCCCTGACCAGAAATAGCCAAAACCAATCCAAGGAAAGGCGTTAAAAAGACCGTTAATGCTTCAAAAAACGACTGCATCACTTCCGCATTTTCCATCCAATACTCCTTTTTGGATGCATTAGCTAATTGGCGTTGTCTTATCGTATCAAACATGGCGTGTGACACTTGTTGGCCATACGGGGTGCTTGGGAAATAGTTATTAAAAACACTACCGATGAACGCGGCATTCGCGAGATCAAAAGATGACTCTGCAGAAGGGATAACCCCTTGCATACTATATTGATTTAAAAATTGGCTGACTTTCGCCAGACTTGAACCTTGAGCTGATAAGGACTTCTCCAAGTTATCCCTATACTGCCCTGACTTCATTTGGCTATCCAGTTTACTCCAAGCCAACTCACAACTAATCTTCTCCCCCTGCGAGTTCCCTGGCACAAGATAACTCGTGGTATTAAGGTTTGGGTTGGTAACTTTCAGTAACCCCATAATATCAGCTGGTTTTGCACTTAGTACCGGTTCTATAGGGTTAGTTGCTCCGGGGGAAACCATGTTCGCGACGACATAACACTCATCAAGATAGACATTAAATGATTTACAAACATTTATATTGTTATCCAAAGGATTGGGCGTGCACACGTCAGCAAAATTAACTGCAGAAAGGCCGACAAAATGCTGAATAGGGCTCAAAGCCTCCCAAGAATCAATCCCAACAATGGAAAAAGCCTGAGCCATAATATCAGCAATTGCTGTACCTGTATTTGTGATAAACCAACCGCCCACGGCGGGTAAAAGTGGTACGTTATTGATTTCTTGAAACGAATAATCGCGTTTTGATGTAACTCGTACATCGACAAGCGACTGAGGACCTAATAAGCCGACTACAAAAATAATAGATAGAATAAAACCTTTAGCTGGGAAAGGCATTTTCTCTTGGTTGGTAGCCCATTGAAGAGAATTCCACAGTAAACCAATCACTAATGCGATGGATAGTAATACGTAGATATCGCCAGTTGACCATAGGCGAGCTAATCCGTTAAAGACTTCAATAAGGAACGTCGGATTACCAACAGAATAAATTTCCCACATGCTGATCGACTCCTAATTATTTCTTGGTACTTAGTGTGACCGTCAATGCCGCGTCTAACCTTGCACGGTCTTCAAACACTCTTTTTTGTATGTCAGTATTTCGGCTTACGGTATAAGCCTCCTTAAACCACAGTAAATCGTCTTGCGCTTGGTTTAAGCCAACCGGATACAATTGCTCACCTGTTTGCTGATTCTTTGAGGTAACGAGAGATGTTCTAACTTGAGAGACAAGATCATTGGCCATGTAATCCATAATGATCAATGTGGCTTCTAGCGCTTTATAACGAGCATAACTCCTACCAAACTCATCGTGTGGTCCAAACACTTGCATCATTAGATACATATCGTTTCCGAACCAGTACATGATCTTTGCTTCTGTATCGGTATATTTAACCGTGGGGGTTTTATACGTTTTTTGCCAGATATCGAATATGGTTTTTCTGATCATAGGCAATATGCGTTTCGTTGTAATAGTGGCATTAACAACATTGATACAGTCCACATCGGCACATTTGTAATATTTAAGCTCTACATCATCAACATCGGAATCAATGTCGTCAGCATCGTAAAACAGATCAATGAAAAATGGCGCTCCCTTTCCCGGTACACGGCTAATACAAGTACCTTCATCAGTGATAGGTGTGGTGCAATTAGAAAGGTCAGTTGAGGTCAATACAGCGCCAAGTATGGTCAATATCAATTCGTTATCCTTCACACTGCTAAAGGATTTGAATAGATCCCCATTGGGTTGATTTTCAGATAACGGCTTTATTAGAGAGTTATTATTAATTTTTTTGCCAACTTGAGAAGCCAAGGCCGATGCCGATTTTTGAGACTCTGCCCCATACGTTGCATCGTTCATGTCTGCCGCAAAACCCAGTGACATATTGATAGATTGCAATTTTTTTGCGACAAACCCTATTTCTGTTGACGGAGCTGATGGAGTGTCAGACGCTAGAGCATTAGCCGCCCATTCAGCACCTTTTTTACAACCATCAATATTGAACTGATTGGCGCCATTTATGAGGGTTCTTAACTCATCGACAACTCCAGCTGCCATAGGTGAGATTGACTGTAATGCAAGATTAAAGGCGTAAGTTGCCGCCCCCTGCATAATCCCTCGACTTAATTGAGCAAGTTCGTCGCCGGAAATAAGACTAAAGCTTCCTGCAAATATATCAATTTCACCACAAGGGCCAAGGCTAGCGTTCGGTAATCGCGCACTGACAATTGGAGCACCATCACTTAGCTTCGGGCGATAAGTAAATCCCCCGAGGTTTACACCATAACGCCCGTTTCCATGTTGGGAAGCACTCGGGGCTGTAGTCGAATACATATCATTAAATATGTCCTGCATTGGATCTGCGACAACACTGAACACCGTTAATGATAGAAACAAACATATTTTACTTAATTTCATTAGTTTGGAGCTCCAATTCTTAAAGGTGTCCCAATGGGGGAGTTCGTTAAATCCACTCGACTCTGAAGCACATCATAGAGAAATGCTGGATTAGATAATTCGCTTTCTTTGACCTGCAGCTGTCCATTAGCCAACACATTTGTCCCACGAACTGCTTGAACTGATTGAAAATCAGCATCAGTGATCCAATTATATTTATGTGCAACATCAACCAATGCATTTTGTAATTTTGGCAATGATGAAACCCCATTACTCAACAACTCAAATTTCGTCGCATCATTCGACACAAGAAATGTTGTAGGGGTAACCGTGACGTTAAATTGGCTCGAAGCACGTCCGTCAACATCAATCACGATCTTATCTTCTGGAATGCCAGGAATAGTGCCTCCATCTAAAGACACGTAAAGAACGTTCAATTGATATCGAGTAGCAAGGAAGTTAATGAGTGGAAGTTGTTTGACACAGTACGGGCAGGCACTCGAATAAAAAAACCAAATACCTGCTTGAGTGGATATTTTTTCAATCACGGGTTCCTGTGCTTTCTGAACATCATTTTTAAATCTGGACAACATAAACGCTTCAGTCGGACGGCGATGATCTTCAGACAACCAACTGGCCTCTTTGCGAAAGAAATCGCTGGTATTGGTGGCAAATTTTGAACTGATATCGAGCATTAAGCGTTGAGCCGCATAAAATGCACCAAGATTTTCGGTAGTAGGATTGTTGATAGCATTCGCTTGAAGTTGTGGTAAATTTTTCTTCAACCATTCTGCATCGATGTTAACCATCCGTTCTTCCGTTGGCGTTGAAGTTGTGGCCTTACTTTCATCGGGTTCAACCTTCGGTTCAATTTCAGGAACGGGAGTCGGCTCATGCCAGAACCATCCTTTTTGAGATTGGTTATAAAAGTCGTCACCCGCCAAAACTACCGTCTGACAGCCAAACATAAATATAAGTAAAGTTGTTTTTAATGCTGATTTGCTAAACATACACCCCCCCCTCAATTCTGACCATATTACCAATCGAAAGTAGAATGCAGCTTCGTTTCAGGCTCGATTTACGTCGCTGAAATAAAAATCTTAACTATTTTGTACAAACTGACTAAACGAAGAACTCAGGATAGATGACAGAGGCAGCACTAAACGAAAGGGTTTGGAGATTTCTACACATCAAAGGTAACAACAGAAAAATTTAGTATTAAAATTAATATAATGGAAACAAAACAAGCTACCGAAGTAGCTTGTTTTGTTTATCTCGAAGACACTAACCTTAATGGTTCACTTAAACTATCTGCGGGAATATATTCTTCTTGCTTAGGCTTACACAATAAAAGGAATAAGTTAGACACCATTTCCGTATCAGAGTAAACGTCTTGATGATTTTGTTGTGAGAAGTGATGGAGTCGTCTTGAAGCATTTGCATCCGCTAGTTCTAATGAATCGCTTGCTTTTTTACTTTTCAATAATTTGTTTTCTTCACAAGCCCAACAATGTGTTCGTTCACAATTTTCGTGGATAACAAATTTATTATTACAATTACTAGAGCAGCACGAATAAACTAAATATTCGTTAGAAGCTACTTTTTGAAGCATATAGGCAAATCTAGAAATGTCGCAAATCTTATCTTCCAATAATTCAGGATATTGATAAACAGCAACTTCCCATGCAGACGCTAAATAACAAATATTGATACCTTTTTTTAAGGTTGGATCACCTGAAACCAAACCATACATTCTAAAAAGAATATTCGAGAGTTTGAAACCACGATTAGACCTTGCCCATGTCTTAGAATATCCTCTTGAGAATGATACATCAGGATTTGCATCATTAAATGTTCTAACTAATGAAGCTGTGCCAGGTACGTATTTAGATATAATGGTTGGCATTAGACCTAATTCATGTAGACGCCTTGCTAATGAATAGTTTTGAACAAGCGACACATCCGTTGGTTGCCTCATGATAATCCCTCAAAAGTTAAAGTTTATGAAGCCATCGTAAATAGAGATTGCTCAACATTCGCATACCCTATCGCACCGAGGTTCAACAGTTTAGTAAAATCTAGATTTCTATTTAGAACAAACAACGGCAATAGCGGGTCATTAAAGTGCAATTTATTCGAAATAGGGAATTTTTTTTGTATAGTGTTTATCGTTGAATCACTCAAAAACAAAAGCCCTTTGGCGAATAACGGGTCAAACTCAGCACACATGCAAATATTCATCATTATCGATGACTGACACCTCGACATTGTTTCTAATCCATTAATGCTATGAGTTATTCTTTTGCCCAATGCAATTCTTGAGTTTATTTGATTGGCTATAGATTTTTCGGCATGAATATTGTTCAACCAATAATCGAAAAGACAAGTGTTTGTAATGTCCTTTCTTGGCGTCAATATCCAGCTTTTCAATCCAGCAACAAAACCCGCCCATTCATCCTCGCTATGGCTAACCATCACTGAAACGTGAGAACTTTTCATATCAAATAAATCACAACAGATATTTGGATGAAGACTCGCAAACTCGTGCAGTGCAATCAAATATATCTGCTGTGAAAAGAACAATGATTTATAAAAGCCTGACCTGTTAGTCATAGATTAATTATGTGGTTGCCATTGACTGATTTCGCCAAGTTTACATACACCTGTTTGTGTAATCAATGCTATTACGAAATACTTGTTAAAAAAATAGGAATCGATCACACTAAAAAGTAAAGATACATTATAAATCGAAAGCGGTATCACAGCTATGGTACTGATTTACAAGACTTTAAATCGTGGTGGCGGAGAGAGATTTACAGTTGGAAAACTCTCGATAAATAGTCTTTATTTTTCCAACAAAGAAACAACAAAGGAACATAGCTACGTTGGAGGCAATGAAGTCAATAGCATACAGGACGATAAACTGATAAAAGAAGACTTTCATAAATATTAAAGACGTAGGCAGAAGCCATAAATAAACCTTAAATTCCTACCAATTAAACTTGCATCTGTAAATAGAAACATACGTATTTGAACAATTTTTTCTTATCTCAAAAATATAGAAGATATACGGACATTAAGAATGGCATTCAACATTCTCCCGAAATGGTACAGGTGCGAATTTAAACGAACAGCAATACTCACAACATCTTGATAAAATACGAAAAACACTCATTTTCACGCAAAGCATTTCCAATGTGGAAAAAAGCTGCAAAATTCATAGAACATTCCAATATTGCAAAGAACACTTCCAGTCACTCAAGATTAAGGTTAGAAGACCCATCCCTACACCCACAACTTCCGTACACGATGTGCAGCATCGGTGATTAAATGAATGGCTGAAAGACAGTTATGGAAACGTTCAGAAACGATTTAATAGAAGGTGTAGGGAAACGCTGTAAGCACATTTTCGAAGGTAGTCCTTTCCAATGACCACCATTTAAAACGGCAAGCTCAGCCGTCGGCGTTCAATCATGAGATTAAGAAAGTATGTCTAGTTGGAAAATGCAATGCTTTTCCAACAGGTAGTTATCTTGGATAAAACAACATATCAGACCCTTCTTTTTAGAAAGATACCTCCGGATCTATTGTGCGATGAGAACCCCTCAATATCTGTTTCAGCGACGTAAATTGCATCTGAAATGAAGTTGACCTTCCTTTTTCTGTGGCATTCTCATCCGACAGCTTTGAAGGGGGGAATGATGTAAATGTCCATTGAGTCAGAGAATGTAAAAAAAACGTTGGTTGAGATATCGAGTCTCTATGACGAGCTCGTAGATAGAGCGCAGCTACTTGTGGATGGTTACTGGAGCGAGTGGAAAGAGCAGAATAAAAAGATTGTGACATCTGGTTTGCAACCAAGCCAGGAAGGTTATCAGAGAGCGGGAAGAATTGCGCCAAGGCTGAAGAAGCTCAAGAACACGCACCGAGTATATCTTGAATGGTGGGATTGGAAGCAAACGCCTTACAGGAAATTCCAGAATCCCCGTTCTGGAATACAAATTAAACCCAATGTCAGAACAGGTTTTACTTGGTCTGTCATGTCCAAACACGCTAACACATGGGAAAAAGTATTATTCGATAAATACGAACCATTATTTAAGAAAATTCGTAAGGCACTAGCAATGCTGGCCGACCAAATTACCAACCTAAACAAAATTATCCCAACACTAATGTGAGGAATAGAAGATGCCTAGTATCAAAAAAAGCAAGGAAGACGTTGTTGAATCAGTAAGAAGAAAAACAGGTGTTGCTGAAATGCAACTTAAATCAGAATCAATATACCTCTATATGCGCGGCCAATCAGGAGGCACGCTTAATAATGCCATGTATCGTTTAGGCGAACTATTCAAAATGACAAGTCGTTCTGCAAATAAAACCACTCACAACATGATTAAAGAGTGGTTTGAAAACGATATTGTTTCGGCGGCTAAGTTGGAAACTGAAAGCCTAATGGCTTCACTCGAAGCGCTTCAAGAACAAATTATTCCAGGCATTAGCTTTATAGACATAAAAAACCCTGACATGACTATTCCTGTTAATATTATTCATAAAAGTCATTTAGAAATTATCAATTTGGTTTCTCAAATCGATTTTATAATGGATGAAATTGAAACTATATCTCTTTCATGCCCGTGGGATGAAGAAATAGAGCAGACCTCTCGCACACAAGCATTGTTGGTCCTTAATAATATTGCGTCGAAAATCTTTAAAGTAACAAAGCCGGGTAAACGAGACGGAGGACAATTCTCTCCAATATTCTTTATTGAAGGGTTAAACAAAGGTGTATTTACTTTGTACCCTGATTTAATTGAAAAGAAAAATAATGTGGTAAACATTAAAAAATCTAAAATTGATAATGAAACATCCATAACCGAAAGTAATGATGATAATGGTTTAACAGAGGAAGTGTGATGGCAACTTTATCAATACGTGCATACAAATTTAAAATGATGTTGAGTTCGTTATTATCACGTATTGATAATGTGTGGGCTAGTCAATCAACACGTCCACACAAAGATGAACAGAGATTAGATGCCGTTCTGCATTATCCACTTAAAGCGGCATCAATCCCTATTGTAGATATAGAATTATTGCTTGAAAGACAATTATCAAAAATTCGCCAAATAGAAAGGGACGTTGGTTTAATTCACCAAGGTTGCGAGTTTAATTTTGTTGATTTAGTGGAAAGCACAATACGTTCTTACATCGGGTACTGTCACTTAATACCCGCTTCCGAAATGGATCATCACCAGTATATAGGTGGATTACTAGAGCACTCTTTAGATGTCTCAATAAAGGCATTACAGAATGCAATGAGTTATATGCTGGACGAAATGGGATTAATTGATGAAGACCAAGCAAGACGCCCACGGTATGAATTTGCAGCGTGGGTGTGTGGCTTATTGCATGATTCAGGAAAAATTATTTCTAATGTGCAAGTAATCGGTTCAAATGGTGACATTTGGAGGCCGCTTAACGAATCAATATTTGATTGGGCAAAACGTTGCGACATTAGTGAGTACACTGTTGTTCATCAGAAAGAGCGACTGAATAGAGATCATGAAACTAATTCCGTCCACTTCCTTCCTCTGGTACTAAACGAATCTGCAAAAAATTACTTGTTAGGCTCGCATGATGACCTGTATTCAATGATTACACAGACGTTAGTACATTATCACTCATACAAAGGCTATCTGTTTAACGCTGTCAGAAAAGCAGACTCGGACTCGACGTATGAAGACTATGCGCGAGTGTGGCTGCACGACTCATCACGCCAAAAATCCATCACAATGGGCGTAGTCAATGCTATGAGGTCTTTGTACTTGAACTGGGTGGTAAACAAGCCAGGCGCCGACTTATTTGTATTTAACGGATTAGTTTTCATTGCAGGTGATAGACCGATAAATGAAGTCATCAAGAAGTGTATCGATTACGGTATTAAGCTCCCGACATCATCCAAGGCACTCATTTCGATTTTGCTCGATAAACGCATCCTTTCAATGGTCAGTGATAAAAGCACTTATGCTAGCTTGTATTTAGGCGAGTTTACTGAGGAAGATGTTAAACAGTTTACCGAATTAAAAAACGGACCATTAAGCAAAGTTTCACCCGTTTCAGTGATTATGGTCGAGTGGCCTAACTTTGTTATTGGTGATAATCCTATACCAAGTAACGTGCTTGGCGCCCTTAGATATAACACTGCCAAATCATCCAACGTGTACCAGATTTATAACCGTGAAGGTCACAAACTCGTTATGCCGTCTGAATCGCAATCGAATACGGCTAATTCAGAACAGCTTCAGCCAGCGACGCATGGCATGGTCAAGCCATCTAGCGAAAAACCGTTAGAACAGCATCCGACGAATAACAATGATGAGTTACCGCAAGCAAATGACAAGGCTAACTCAGCTGACGAGTCACAACCAGAATCGGTGCAACCAAAGCAAAAGGCCAAACCAAAAGCCAAACCTAAGGCCAAAGCGAGCCCAAAACCTGAGGGGGTAATTCCTGCAGTGGAGAATTCAAATCCCAAACCTGACACTACAGCGCCCGTTGCGGAGATATTGAGTCCCGTACCTGATACAACCACAAAGTCATTAGTTCAGAACGAGACTGCAACAAGTGAAATGGACTCCGCACCTTCTGCTTTGAACCCTGAATATCCTTGGGTCATAAAGAATCGCATGTTAAAGCCTGTGGACGCTGCGCTTTTAGCCTTAATGCAATCGGCCAATCAGCATTATTTATGGATGGAAGGGGAATCCGTTTGCGTCGACACTGATTTTTTAATTCAACACACCAATCAAAGCCTGCCCCAACTGCTAAACGCACTGAATTACCTGAAGCTAATCAAGAAAAACGAACAAAAAAAGGACGCTTCCGTTTTAATGAAGGACGGAAAAAAGGTGACTTACATATTACTCAGCGATGAGGTGGGAATTCATTTTTGCACTGTAGTACCAACGGTAGATATTGAAAATGGAAATCAAAGTAACTCGGGAGTATCGAACAATGAAGAAGATGTTGCGAGTGGTCAAGAAAAACCAAATTCACAAATAGAGATAATCGAAGATAAAAGCGCCAAGACTGATAAACCTACCGGAGTGGTGAAAACAGACGAACCGACCGCGCCAGATGATGATTACGGAGACCCTCACAATGTTCGGCAGGCAGGAGATGAGTGGGACATGCCATACCCTGAATTACTCGCAGAACTTCAAAAAGGATGTCCTGAAATGTCTACATCCCAGTTAACCAAATTTTGCCGGGCTCAAGGTGTTAAAGCAAATATTTCCAACGAAGGGGAAATTACCGCCAAAATGACGGAGGTTCAACTTGACGAATTGAAGTGGAAACTAAGGGAAAACAATGAATAACAGAAACAATATTACTTACATCGAAAGCCTGTTTAGACCGCTTTATGAGTTGAATGCTGCGTATGTGTATGTCGGGGCCGGCGTGGTGACAGGTATCGTCAGTAAAGTAGGTGATTTCAGCACAAGTGCCATAGACATTCCAACGATTATATCTGGTGGGTTAATGGGTGTTGGTCTGTATAAATTGATCAGCGTTTACCCGAAAATGCGTCAGCAACTAAAATTATTTATAAACAAATTAGAGTTCATTGACATTGAATTGTTGCGCTACATCAACAAGTGGGATTTCAATTCCAAAGTTGAAAACTTCAAATATGAAGATAAACGAGAAATGTATATTGGTACCGGCTTTGAATGGGGGCCACAACACGCACAACGCGCATATCAAATTCTCGATATGTCGGTAGATTTACGGGAATTGGAGTTGCCGTTTGCTTTGAAGCCTTTGGTTTACAAATACCAGAAACACACTAGAAGCATGGGTGGCAAAACTTGGATACACGCCATCGGCGAAGATAAGCCCATAATCGTTAATGAAGAAACGTTCTTTGGCCATAGTTTTATATCCGGGGTAGTAGGTTCAGGCAAAACTACATTATTGAGAATGCTAGGCACTGGCTTTATGCACATGGGAAATTCTATCGTAGTGATTGATCCCAAAGACGATAAAAATCTAAAAGAAGGTTTACGTGCCGAAGCAAAGAAATTAGGAATTGAGCATAAATTTTATGAGTTCTGCCCAGCTCGACCAAGTGAATCTTGTGCAATTGACATTCTCAAAAACTTTGCAACACCTTCAGAAATCCCTACTCGTATCGCAAGCTTATTAAAGTCTGGCAGTGGCGCAACAGACTCATTCATCGAGTTCGGCTGGCAAACAATTTCACAGGTCACTGACGGAATGATTTATTGCACAGAAAGCCCAAAATTGACTGAGATCTATCGTTACATGCGAACGGGTAAATCAGAATTGCTCGAAAAAGTATTATGCAAATTTTATGAAAAAAAATATGGGATGCACTGGAAAGCGGAAAAATTAGATCAGATGTTGGGGATGGGCGATTCACCATTGCAAGGGATGTTGAACTACTACAACCAAAAAATACCGAGTAAAGAAACGGTTGCAGCCGTGGATGACGTTATTCAGTTTGTGACACACAACCATGAACATGCTCAAAAAATGCTTGCGAGTGTATTTCCCCTATTCAAAGTATTATGCAGTAACCCTCTGGACAAGCTGTTATCCCCAAATCGAGAGGATGATATTGAAGTCATCGATATAAAACGAGTGATCATGGATGGGGGCATTATCTATTGTGCACTTAACTCGATGAACGACCCACGAACGGCAGGACATCTAGCCAAGTTACTTCTAGCTGATATTTCGTCATGTTTAGGCGACAGATATAACTATGGTTCTGGACAAGAACGTCGAATATCTATTCTGGTTGATGAAGTACATGCTGCAGTTGCTGGGAACGATAGTTTGATAAACAACCTTGCTCAAGGTCGGGCCGCGAAATGCCAATTTGTACTATCTACTCAAACTATCCCTGACCTTATCGATATGACTGACGAGGCAACGGCTAACCGTTACTTAGGGTTATGTAATAATTTTTTCAGCATGAAAGTTACCGATACGATAACGCAAGAGTATGTCGCTAAACAATTTAGTCAAACAAACATCAGTGACGTTGGGATTCAATACTCAATTCAATCAGCCACAGGGCAAGGTTTAACAGAATTCAGCGGCGGGTATAAGGAGAACATAACCAAAACCAGAGAGGATATGTTTCCGACATCGTTAATCGGTGACTTACCCAAGTTGCAATATGTAGCGCGACTATCAAATGGCCAAAAGCTGAAATGCAAACTGCAAATCATTAGAGGTTAGTAATGGATATCACTCGGATAACTCAAACGAATGAAGGGATCAGCGAGATTGTTAACCGACTAGAAGATTTGGTGGGAGGTAATAAATACTTGATCAATCATAGCACTCCCATCATCGACGTTATTTTGCTTAAAGCGATGTTAGCGTGGGATCGAGCCGAAGAAGATGGATATGAGGAACAATGCACCCAATTTGCAAAATCGGTGTTACATGATCTTTATAAAGTCGCTAATTACAAAGTGTCGGTGGATATTGGCAATGATGAAACTATGTTTTGGGACTGTGTATCACAGACATTTAATGATTTCAAAACCTCTGTAAACAAAGCTAAAAAACCCAAGAAATGTGATTGTTTTTCTGACGGTACGAGCACTAAATCTTGCAATTGCTTAAAAGTTGAATTCATAGAAAAACAATCAAAAATTTCAAATGAAGCGATTTCAATGCTTTTAGCAAGACACGTATTCAACCGGAGGCATCTTAACCTTCTTGGTTTACCCCTTCCTAATCAACAGACCGTTTATTCACTGAGCCAATCATTAACTTAGTGATGCATTGAGGTAAACACGATGTCAGAACTCATTAAAGACCATGGTGTAACAAAGCTACTAACACTCATGCTACTTATTTTTACTGTGAGTCTATTTATTATTTTAACTATGGTCCCAAGCAGCATTTTTCAACGAGAAATGGAGGTTGAAGTAAAATCATTGTCTTCATTAATGACTGAATCCAGATGGTTAGAAGTCACGTTGCAAGTAGAAAGGTCATACAGACAATCGTACATCGATAGTGGTCTGCAAAAAATGGTTGAGGATACTCTTTTGCCGAAGGGTAACTTCAAAATTAAGGAGTTAGTAGAGAAGTACAAGGGTGACTTTGTTCTGCAGAGAGTAGTCAACAACATCCACATTATGAGCTACCAAATGGTATATCGGATGACGATGATGAAATACTGGATTTGGGTCATGGTGCCGCTTTTTTTCGCCTTAATCTATGACGGATACATGATCAGAAAAATCCGCATGTATGAGCCCAAGCAAATATCCATTAAGAGCTCACGTATATGGACACGTTCGATTGTGTACATTATCGTTTTCACTTTTTGCTATATGTTAATCCCCAATATTCTAGGACAAAAAGCGCCTTGGTTTCCGGTGTTGATGCTCATTCTGACGGGTGTAGCGTTCAAGAATATTATCCAAAACTATATGAAAGTAGCATAGGAAGTTAGAAATCATGCTTTCTCAAAATAACCAGCCAGAGCTAGTCAATCTGTTAAACCAACATTTAACCATCTATAAGCGCACTAATTATGGGAAGCTAATGCTTCTTGGCGGGGTGATTTTGATAGGAATTGTGAGCAATTTGGTCAGCCTTATAGAGCATGAAGAAGAGCACATTGCTGTAGTACAAATAAGCGGGGAAATAGGTAGCGAAGAAGATACCGGTAACGGGAAAAAGATAACAGACCACATTTTAGCAGCCATGAAAAATGAAAAGGCCAAGGTTATCGTAATCGAGGCGAACAGTCCGGGGGGGGCACCGACCGACTCACAGACAATTAATGAAGTCATCGTTAAATATAAACAATGGAAAGCGCCGTTATCGCAAGACGTTAGGGCGACAATTCTTGAGTCGATAAAAAATCCTTCAGTGATGTTTGAAGAGATAAAGACCGGGAAGTTATTTGGTGATCTAGAAAGAAAGCCGATTATCGCTGTTATTACTAAACAATGTGCTTCAGCCTGCATTCAGGCTGTGATTAACGCCGATGTCATCATAGCACAGCGAGCATCGTTGGTTGGCTCCATTGGTGTGAGGATGGATGCACTTAACTGGTCTGAGTTAGCGGGGAAATTAGGCATAACAAACACCGTTATCACGAGTGGTGAGCTAAAAGACGCGCTTAACCCTTGGAAAGCCATCGATTCAAATCAACAACAGATCATCAAAGACAAAATTCTACAACCAATCTTTGAACAGTTTAAGAATGACGTACTGCTTGGGCGCGGAGATAAGCTGAAAGTTGATACTGAAATCTTGTGGTCAGGTTTGGCATGGACAGGCAGCGACGCAGTTGCATTTGGTTTAGTCGATATAACCAGTAACCCCATTGAAACCCAAGCGGCCTTAGAGTCAGTGTTTGGACGCAAATACCAAACCTACTCAAAGAGCACGTTCAACCTTGGGGCTTTCATATCAAATCCATTTTCGTCCCAGTTTTAAGCATTAATGAGCTAAAAAAACATCGAAAACCTTAAAAATTTATTTGAACAACGAATATTGCATCTGAAACGAAGTTGACTGCATTTAATAGAGAGTAAATTAGTTATGGATTTATTTAAACAAACCATTGAGGATTGATTCATGGAAAACACAATTGCGTTACCCAAGTTTGAAAAAGTAAGTGCTGGCGACAAGCAAATGATGCTATTGGGCCTCATAATTGCCTTTGCGCTTGTTATGCTTCTATCATTTGAATCTCAAGCTGGTTCTGGTGGTGCGGCCTTTACTTCTATTTGGACGGAAATTTCTGGTTGGGCTGATGGTGTCCCAGGAAAAATCATTACGCTATTAGCGTTTTTCGCTAGTCTTTTCAATGTTTTAAAGCAGAACTATTATTTAGCCGTAGGCGCTTTTATCGGCGGTATGTTATTGAGTCAGTCCGTTGCAATCATCAACATCTTCCTGACAGCGACAATCTAAAATCGAGACTATCAAGTTCACAAACTGATGCAAGGCCGTTAGATAATTCAATATCTAACGGCCTTTTTTGTTTCAGCGACGAATATTAACGCTGAATCAAACAACCTACCTCTTATTGGATGTCAAAATACATTTCAAATCCCCTACTAACACATGGGCCAACTTGAAATGAGCACTTATCGAATTCCGTTCCGAGTAAACAAACCATTATTGGTTTTGTTCTTTACTCTTGATCAATTCATACCTATCGCGATTGCGCTCGCACTGGGTTACACATTCAGAGCCGTTTTTGAGGCATCCATCTTCGCGATCATGTATTTCAAAATCACGAGTTACTTTAGTGAAAATCACCCGAGAGGTTATGTAGAACACGTTCTTTGGTATTGGGGAGTCATGCCACTGAAACTAGGCTTCACCGTACCTGATCCACTTAAAAGAGAGTTTATAAAATGAAATCAATGATGGGTAATGCAGAAGAAATCCGAAAGTCTATTGGCGACGCAATTTCGACAAGAAATGTTAGCTTGCTTAGTAACCTGATTTTGAGCATAGCGTTGCTAATTATTGCTATTCGGTTCGCCACCTTTGAGCCTGGGGCTGTGGTATTACCTAATGTACCGATCACCGAAGTTATAGAAGTTAAAGGGGATTGGGCCAACGCATCATTCAAAAAAGGACACGCGACGGCATTTGCGGAATTAATCGGAAATATCAGTAAGACAAACATCAATTTTGTCAAAGAGCGGTTCCTTGCCAGTTCGACACCTTATTTACGCGAACAATTCCAAGATGAGATAGATCGTCAAGTCTCGATTATTAATGCCAGAAAACTGAAGCAACGATTTGTTATAGAAGACATCTATTTCGACGAACATCAAGATGTTGTTTGGATTTGGGGTTCAAGAGAAATCACACTGCCAGGGCAAGCCCCGATGACTCAAACATGGACGTATGAATTCAGAATTGGGGTCGCAAGTGGTATGCCAAAAATATCTTACTTCAAACAATATCCGGGCAAACCGAACACCCGTCAACGCACCGTACCATCTGAAGACACGATACCAGAGCTGACCTCAGATATGCGTGAAGGGCTTATAGAATCAGGTTCACAAGTTAAGGAAGTTCCAAATGAAACAAATAAATAAGTGCTTAAATTTGTCTTTACTGTTCTGTGCAATGATGAGCCACACGGTTTTAGCTGTGCCTGAAAGTGACCCCATAAATGAGTTTGTACTTCCCGTCAACACATCGAATGAACGCTTACCGCCAGAACGCATCGAAAATAAGAGTTCTAGCCCTGTATCATTCATTTTTGACTCTCTTAAATCGGCAGTACCAGAAGACAGTCCATCGTCGCAGGCAGCGGCCAAAACAGACTTGTATGGGCGCCCGATACAATCTGGCACAGAAGGCGGTTTTGCTAACCAATTGCAAGCACAATACAAGCCCGTTCAAAACTACCATCTGAAACCCGGAGAAAATATTGCTGTGGCGGTTGCAGCTGGACTAATGAACCGCATTAAGACCAATTTCTCCATGGTAGCAATTCGCACTTCCGATGAAGAATCCATCATTGAGGCATCGAATGGTTATATTTATATTACAACCAATTCAATGGTTCCTGTGGGGATTATGGTGTATGAAGAAGGTTTGCCAGAAACCGCTATATCGTTGGTGCTACAGCCAGACAATAACCCGCCAGCCATGGTCAATGTGGATGTTGATTTAACCGCAGATCAGCAATATAAAATCGCAGAAAGAGAGCGTGAAAGAGAGCGTCTAAAGAAGATTGATGAATTATCCAGTGTTACGGAAGAACATCTAAACACAGCTTCTCACATCACAAGATTAAAGTCGATGTTGTTGCCTATCGCTCAAAACGGCATTCCACCAGGGTTCACCGAATCAACAGAAGTACCTTCAACATTAGTAAAACCATGTTCTGTGGCCATAAGGCAAAAGACAGCACAGCGTTATGCCGGCTCAAGAGAGTATATCGATGTCGTTGTTATGTATAACCATACTTCATACGCCTATCAAATCAAAGAAGAACAATGTCTAACACGAGATACGTTAGCCGTGGCGTTTATTGACCAATCGATATTACAGCCTGGAGAGTCAACTGAGGTGTATATCGTAAGAGACAAGCTTTACATAGAAAAACATGAGAAAAATAACCGTCGTAGACAGATAAGCGCAGAAGAACTTGGTTTAACGGGAGGTGAATAATGTCCAAGATAATTGTTAAAGAGTTTTGGCAAGACCCCAAAAAGCGACAAATAGTGATATGGGCAGTGGTTCTTTGCGCTCTGTATTTTTTAGTGCCATTGTTTTTCACCCAAACCAAAAAGCCTGTGGTGAACAATGAAAAAGACAACGGCACCGAGCTATTCTCTGTTGCAGAAGTTTCTCAAATGGAAGAGAAAAAAACAAAGGAGATGTTTGATCAATTAGCTGCCGACTCACAAAACCGTGAATTGGCGGCATTCGCGCAGGAAAATAGACTTAAAGAACGTGAAAAAAAGATAGAAATGGAGATGTTCAAGTTCCGAAATGAAATTAACCAGCAAAAAACATTAATTGAACAACTTAAAAGCGAATTGGCCAGCAACAAGAATGTGCAATCTGCTGGTACACAAGCTGGTGGAGATGGGACCATAATCCGTCATGATCAAAATGGGAATGTAGCCCAAATAGTTGAGCGGCCTCAAACACAAATAATAACGAGACAGCCAATTATCAAAGGTAATATTTTACGTACCGTCACCCAAGGAAAAGTGCGCTCTGTAAAGGAAACTGGTCATATCGAAGAGCAAGAGGTCAAGTTAGTCACAGTCACAGAAAACTCGCAGACAGTTAACAACAATGCCCAAAGTGCAGCAGTGGTAGATAAGGGTAGTAAAAAAGAAGCGGAAGATATTTCTTCTTGGTTGTCTGCAGGTTCAATACTCACAGGTACGTTGCTTAATGGTGTTGATGCCCCGACATCGGGAGGTCAACAAAGCAAAATGCCTATGCCAATCTTAATCAGAGTTAAGCACGACGCTCTCATGCCCAACAACTACACGCTTGATATTCGAGAATGTTTCGTCATTGGGACCGCGGTTGGCGATCTTGCGACGGCTAGAGCTTTCATTCGCGCAGAAACATTGTCTTGTATCACTGAGGACAGCAAAGCTATTGAGGTACCCTTGACCGCTTATGCTGTAGGTAGAGACGGTAAGAACGGAATAGATGGCAAGTTAGTGACCAAATCTGGCGGGTTAATGGGTAATGCAATGGCAGCAGGATTCTTATCAGGGTTATCTAAAGCCGCGGCGCCGCAATCGATCAATGTGCTGAATACCAATCCTGGGGATGAATCTATCTTCCAAAAAACCGACTGGACAAGCATGGGCCAATCAGCGGCACTAAATGGTGCCAGCACTTCATTTGATATGATAGCAAAATATTATTTAGAACTGGTTGATGCTTCATGGCCCGTTGTTGAAGTGTTGGGTGGTCGTGAGGTGGATTTTATCGTTCAACGTGGTATTGCACTTAAAATAGGGAAATAGCATGAATAACACAGATCCAGAAACGACCACTGAACGCCGTAAAGTAACAGAAAAACAATCAGACTTTTACAGTGTTGCACTTTTCATCATGTTGATAGGCGGAATTTTCATTGTTTTGAATATCGTCGATTACAAAATCAAACCACTGCATGATGAAATCGCTCAGTTAAGAAGTGAAATAGCGCAAAAGCCCACGATAAAGGTCATCAACACAAAAGATCTTGCGGGGCATTTTTCGATGTCAGGATACGACACTGTGACGCAGCTAGAGTATATGGATATTCTCAAAATTTTACTTGAGAAAAGTAATATCGTGGCGGTCAACGAAGATGCTCTTCTATTTAAAAGCCAAAGTAATAATATGAAAATTAATGATATAGCCGATCTCAGGGCGCATCTTCAGCAATTGAATATTCAAAACCCTAGAATTGTTAACGAAGAACAGTACAAGCAGCGCGAACAACAACAGCGCGAACTTTTGGAACGCTTAACGGGACAATAATCAGAAGATAAGGCCGAGATGAACACCGGCCTTCTTATTACGCAGCTAAGTCATCGTTTAATGTAAGTGCCAACTGGAGCAAAACCAACTTGTCGACTTGCAACTGGATAGGAGAACGATTTAGTAAGTAGAGATTATTACATCTAGATAAGTATGCCTTTATTTTATGTTTAAGCTCTTTTTGTGTCCGCGTAGCCCCAACAAAACGTCTGAAAGCGGATAAATTAACAAAGTAAATCTGCAACACTTTTAGGTACGAATTGGACGATATTAGATCCGGATCTTCTACCACTGCAACATCCATTTCCACGCCTTTATTCATTACCACCTCTCTATCTGAAAAATCATCGGGTCATTACGATGGAAGGAGATTTTCTCACACACTAAAGCCCCATAAATTTGGTTCAGCGACGAAAATCGTTCCTGAATCAGAAAACTGTGAAGTTTTCATGAGTGATAATGCCCCAACTTAATTAGCGAGGGGCAGAAATGAAAATATCAAACGTTAAGATACTGGCAACCGTGATAAGCATGGCCATAACCGCACCATCATTTGCGGCCAATGTAGCCAAAGATGAGGTAAAAGCAAAATTCGAAAACCTGCTGCCATTTAAAGTCAGCAAAGTAACAGACTCCCCTCTTGCTGATTTTTACCAAATTGAGTCAGAAAAAGGGATTTTCTATGCTTCTAACGATGGCAAATACATTTTCTCGGGCTCACTTCACAAATTTTCAGATGGATTAATGAATGTGACGGCGATTAGGCAGCGAGAACTTGCTAACGAGCAAATGGCGGTACTCCAAGGTGATCTAATCTTATTCCCTGCTAAAAGTGAAAAATATCGTGTGACAGTCTTTACCGATCCAACATGCGGCTATTGTCGCAAGTTCCATTCAGAAATACAGCAATACAATGAACTGGGCATCACCATCGCTTATGCGGCGTTCCCTCGCGGTGGTGTCAAATCAGAAATGGCCACTCTCCTAAGAAATGTCTGGTGCTCAGAGAACCAAGCAGAAGCATTGACGAAATCAAAAAATGACATCCCGGTTGTGGCCAAAGCCTGCACTGACCCTGTAGATAAGATGTATCACTTAGGGGAGTCTTTAGGCATCAGTGGCACCCCTTCCATCATTTTACCCAATGGTGAAATGCTGCCCGGATACCAACCTCCCCAACAATTACTTCAAACATTGGAGAATGCAGGATGAGATGGATCACTGGAATAGCTTTAGCTTTGACAATCAATAGCCCGATGACAATGGCATTAGATCTCGAAGAAGCTGCCAAGATGAAAGACTCTCAAACCTCGGTAGAGACAAGTTTTTCTGACGAAGTAAAAAAAATGATGAGCGAATTGGGCGATGTTGAAATTGTGCGAATGATGCCAATTAAAAACGTAATGCTTATACAGCTCAAAGGTAAGCCCCCTATGTTTATATCTTCCAATGGTCGATTTCTTATTGATGGGGAAATTAAAGACTTATGGAACATGACTCCCGTAAAAACGGCTAAACAAGCAGATGATACGTGGCTACTTAACTTAGATTCATTTGCTAACGGCACACTAATGAATCAAATGGCGGTCATCCCATTTGGTAACCCAAACATAGCAAAGCAAGCCAGAGTATTCGTTAGTCCGACATCAAAAGAATCTCAAGAATTTTTAAGCAACCTTGACCCGTTTAAAGTCAATCTTGATTTAATAATCATGCCGCACGACAAAGCTTCTATCAATTCAGCGATGAAAGCTTGGTGTGGATACTCTACAACGGACAGTATTCAAGTGCTCACTACTGGGAGTGTTGAGGGTATTGGACAACGAGAATGTTCAGAAGAAGATTTGAAAAAAGTCATGACTCCAATGCTCATGGCCATGTACTTGGACATCAATAAAGTACCCTATTTCGTCCGTACAGATGGGCGTCGTTACGCAGGTATTCCAGAAAAACAACAGGAATGGCTAGAAAACAAACCCAAAGAACCTGCTGTTACTGAAAAACAATCACCCCCAGTTACCAGCGATTCTACAACAACACAGCCTACACCCAATGCTGAGGAAATCTTTCAATGAGAAATTTAGCCATCATAGTTCCATTCGCGTTAAGCATTCTAAGCTCTGGTTGTTCACTACAGGTTGGAGAAGATGAATTTTCATGTCCTAACGACTCAAAAGGCGCGGCTTGTTCATCAGCTCGACAAATACATGACTTAACCAATGACAGGTCAAACCTTGAGGGGCTCAATGTCTCTATGGGTAAAATTCAAAAACCAGTAGAAGAAAAAGAAGTTGAAACAAACGCAGCTATGACAGATGGAGATGATTCCTTCCTATCTGATAATCCTGTTAAACCAAATATAAATGCTGAAACCAATCAAACTGTTTCAATAGATAAAGGTCATGCAACAAACGAAGTCTATGAGCCTTTATCGCATCTTCGCCATGACACAATGCCAGAAGCCGAATTAGTCCCTGAGCCTCTTAATAGAACGTTCGGCGCGGTTACTGGCGTCCAAGATGAACATGGACAACTCATGGTACACAGACAATCCCCGATGGCATTAGCACCAGAGCCATTAGCCGTTATCCAACAACCTAAAACAATGCGGATATTAGTTGCAGCATGGACAGACTCAGACGGTGATCTTCACATGCCGGGCTTTGTTTATGTCGAAGTTGCGCCAAAGAAATGGTTGGTAGGTGAGCAAGCTAATGACCGCCCAGGCCGAATAGTCCCACTACAAATCCAGCAGCTTACCCAAGAAGAAGAACGACGTCAGGCCCACACAAAACAGGGCTCAAGTAGTTTAGGCGTAACAGAGAAACAAGGAATTAAATGATGAGTGTTTTTTCTAGTTACTTCAATAAAATCCGCCAACTTTCAAATTACGACAAAATTGACGAAATGTTTGGTTTTATAGGTTATGAAACCGATTATTTCATAATGGAAGGCGGCGGAATGGCCGTGGTCTTTTGCTGCCAGCCTACTCCGGGTTGCAATGAAGAGCTAAAAAACACTTGGGATGCCATATATAAAAAGGACTTCCCTGCAGACACCACTATTCAAACTCAATTGGTTGCTTTGCCGGACATAGGGTATTTCATTAGCCAATACGAACTAACACGCGGCAATCGAATGATGGGTAATGACAATGAACTGACCACATCGATGGCAGAGTCATTGGCTCAAGATTTGGAAAGCAAAGTATTCAAAGACATGCACAACGGTGGGCGCCTTAGAGATTTTGAGTTTTGGGTGACGATTAGAGTGCCTACATCGGAATTACTCGCAAACGATCGTGAAGAAAAACGCTTTAGAGCATTGATCCTTGACTTAGAAGAAAGCTTAAAGGGTGTTGGTTTTGGACCTAGAAAGTTACAACCGTCAGACTTGTTATGGCGCCTACAAGCACTATTCAATTCATCCAAAGATGCTCTTTGGCGAAATATCAATGCAAAGCCTAATGCAAGCCTGTCAATGTCTGAGCAGATTATTGAAAACGGCAACATCATTCACTTCACGCCTAATGGGATCGTGACCGGTAAGCCAAAGGATGTGAATAGTGAGGGGAAAATAATCTTTGAAGAAGATAACCAAACTCACATAAAAATTATGTCTTTAACCTCTTTGCCAGATGAAATTTACTACGGGCAAATGTTTGACTTGGTGGGTGACTGGCAGACTGGCTCCGTTTCTCACGGTGATCCATTTATGATATCTACTCTCATTCATTATCCAGAACAAGGCAAAGCCAAGAGTGATATAGGAGCGGGGCGAAAATGGTTACTAGGGCAAGCCAAAGGCAAAATCCTTGAATGGTTCCATGGCCTTGCGGATCAGAAACGAGATTACGACCAGCTTTGGACGGAAATTGATCAACGCGCGGCTAAGGTTGTTAACTCAGGTACTCATGTCATCGTATTTTCGTGCTCTGAAGAGAGAAGCGAACGCTCCGTTGCAAAAATGAAGCGCTACTTTGATGGGAAACGAATAACGTTTACGAAAGAATCGGTACTGACAGGGCCACTGTTTCTGCAAAACATACCTTGCATGATGGACAAGGGATACGCCAACTTTAGACGGCATTCAATTTATTCATCGGAAGCATTGGTATTCCTAACTCCCCACATGAGTAATTGGAAGGGCAACACAAACCTCCCTATTGTTCCGTTAGCCACCCGAAACGGACAGATATTCTTTTGGGATTTATTTAAAACCGACGGTGGGTACAATTTCTTACTGAGTGCGGCAACGGGATCAGGTAAATCAGTGTTGGTGAACTACATCGTAAACTGCTATCTCAATTCAGGAGTCAAAACAGGCGGGTCATTGCGCCGGTTACCGCATCAAAAGGGATATGAGATAGAGGAATTTGATGACGGTGCTCAGGTGTTCATTCTTGATAGTGGACGCTCATATCAGAACCTCGCAGAAATGTTCGTTGATAGCCAATTTATATCGTTTGATAGCAATTTCAAATTCTCCCTTAATCCGTTTCCCTCAATACACGAATGGACAGGTGATGACGGGCAAGGCCCAATGATCTTAACCATGTTTAAGGCTATGGCTGCACCGAAGCATGGTGTGTCTGAAGTACAACGTGCCGAGATGATGACAATGCTCACGGATATGTGGAAAGAGTTGGGTCAAAAATCCACAGTAACTATTTTTGTTGAGCGCTGTTTGCAGCATCCAGAGGATTACATGCGCCAAATAGGTAAACAGTTAAAGATTTTCGCTGAAGGTGGCGTGTATGGACATCTGTTTTCAGACCAGCGCCCCGCTATTAACTTTGACGGTCGGCTGGTGGTTGTTGAGCTAGAAGAATTACAGAACGATTTGCATCTGCAGCTCGTTGTAATCTTGGGGATCATTAATCAAATCCAACACAAAATATTCCAAGGCGGTACTGCTCGCAAGAGTCTCTTCTTGCTTGAGGAAGCTTGGCAATGGATGGCCGGCGATAAGGACGGTGACAAAGGCGCTCTTATTGAATTCGTTGGGGAATTCTTACAGGCTGCATTCCGTAAGTTCCGTAAAGTAAGGGCATCTGGTGGGGTCATTACACAGAACCTTTTGGACGCAACAAATAATGCTGTTGGACAAGCAATTTTGGCGAACACGGATTGGAAATTGTTCCTGGGTCAAGATCCATCATCCGTAGACAAAATCAAGAATACGAAGTCATTCACAGCGACGGACGCACAGTTCAACCAAATGAAATCAGTCCATACCAAGAAAGGCGCTTATTCAGAAATCATGATCTTTCACAAACAGATGAGTGAGATTTGCCGCTTAGAACTCGAACCTGAAACCTTAATGATTTTCTCTACCGACGCCGATGACCGCGAGTTAATGAAGAAGTATCGCAGCTTGGGGAACGGGGTAAAAGAAGCGGCGAGGTTGTCAGTGTTTGAAAAAATGAGGTCTGTGTAACTAAACAATACATGTTTTTGTCATTTGGAGTTAAAGATCATTTTCTTGTCAATGGCCAAGACTAAATGACATTAAATTGTCTTTAGTCATGGCTTAATTACATTTTCTTGTCTTAAATAATGACATCCCGAACTAAAATTACTTATACCAAATTGATTTATATACATATTTATAAAAAAGTTCAAAATTTCGCGATGACAAGAAAATGATCTTTAATTTTAGTGTGCATATCCTGGTAGTTAAAACCTCCCAATAAAATCATAAGAGACTGATAAATAATAACTAAATCAGAGTGAACAATCTTAAGCGGCCTTTAGTTAGAGTGTTAACCTAAAACATAGTAAAAATAAAATAACCTTATTAAACAATATTATACGCTGGAAAATTTGAATATTACATGAATTTGGCGTGCTGATATGACAAGTTTATGTAATCCAGTAAATCATATAAAATATTTTTCATAAATATCATATACATACACAAGTAAGCATTCAAGTTTTCCAGCGAAACACCTTGATGAATGACAAGAATATGATCAATTGAATGACAAGTTTATGCAAAATAGTTTGAAAAATAATTTATAGTTAATAATCATAGATATACACGTAAAACGCTTTTTTTTTACAGACGTAATCCTGTGATAAATGACAAGAATATGATCAATTGAAAGACAAGTTTATGTAATTTAGTTTGAAACAGTGAGCGTTACCATAATAATCAATAACTAGTAAGCACAACTAAATAATACCCTTGCAAATTAATGGCATAGCCATTAATCCAAGGTACATTTCTGGCATAATTTTGTGATGAATGACAAGAATATGATCGATTCAATGACAAGAATGTGATCTATTGGAAACTCCATTGATTGCATTTACATAAACTAAATGTTTTTCAGTGACATAGGTGACTAAAGCGGATGTATTGGAATGGCAGTCCTACGGAGTTGGCTTCATCCAGATTGACAGGTTTATGTAAAACAAAAGACAAGTTTATGTATTTATAACAGACAAGTTTACGTTTGCAATGAAGACAACATTATGTAATATTCATCGTTAATTGTCGTCCAAGAACTTATTTACACCAAAGGTTAAGCATGACTACAAGCGCTGACAAAAAAAACAACTCTAAGCATGTGGAATTGGGACTGCAAGAAACAATGCCAGATGTGTTCAAGAAGTCTCATGAATTAATTTTCTCTCGTCAGAGTCTCACATCTCATGAACAAAACATTTTTAACTTAATGATTGCTCACATGAAAGCAGACCATTGGGATACTTCAAAGCCAGGTCCTACTTATGAATTTCCAGCACAAACGCTTTCGGAATGGTTCGATATAGAGTCAAACCATTTAAGTACAACGCTTGCTCCTGTCGCTGACAGGCTAGCGGCGCGAACAGTAGGGTTTGCAAACAAGGACACTGGTGAATGGGATTACATTCCAATTTTGTCTCGGATCAGGTACAAGGACGCAAAACTTTTAATCACCCCCAATCACGAGCTTAAAGAACAGTATATTGATTATTCGATTAATGGATATGCATTAATCAATCGTAAACCTCTGTATAAGCTGAGAAAAACATACAGTAAGCGCCTGTATGAAGTGCTCAGCCGTTTTAAAAGTAGTGGGTACAAGCAGCGACCAATTACGATTATGGAATTAAAAGGCTATTTCGGTTTATTCGATGAAAAGGGGAATATTAGTAACACCTATAAAAGCCTTGAAAGTACAGGTGTTTTCATAAAAAGGTGTATCGCCGATTCGTTTGAAGAAATTTCAAAAATTTGCAAACACGAGTTATTGCTGTTCCCGGGAGATAAAGGAGATCTCGGTTATAGCCTTATTAAGAAAGGACGAACTACAACAGGGATTAAGTTCCATTATAAGTGGATAGACAACAAAGTTAGTATGGATGAGGTTACAGCTAAGGACGTCATCAAAGACATGGAAACCAGACGACTAATCAAGAAAGAATATCTGTCAATCGAAGATTTAAAGTTCTTAGCTGAAGCATACATGGTGTTAGAAGATATCGAGTCAGCAAGTGAAATCTACAAGGTAATTGAAGAAAAAGAGATTGCCAAGGCCGAAGATCCGGAAGAGCAAGCTGAGAACGAAAAGAAAGCCTTTTTAGACAAAATTAAACAGCTAAAAGCATCAAATGCTGATGTAACGTATTAGTTTGGAGTTTTTGTCACGCCAAGAAAATGATCTTTAGTCGCCAAGTAAATGATCCATTCAATTGCAGAGATAGGTATTTTTTGCCTGATAATTAAGAAGTTGACAAGTTTTTGTAATTTTGAAGACAATAAAACGATCTTTAATGACAAGAATATGCAATACAACATAAGAAAGCGTATATTTTTTCGACTACCCCTCAAAAAATGCTTATTATTTGTGCTTGTGGATAAGTGACAACAAAAAAAAGATCATGAATAACAATAAAACGATCCTCAATACCAAGAAAACGATCTTGAATAACAATAAAACGATCCTCAATGACAGCTATTTGATCGACAAAGACAAATAATTGTCATCTTTACATTTTTTTGTCGTCGCAACCACTTGATTTTTAAGGGTTAAATAGCAGTAGTAACGCTTCCTATATCTTTATATATTTAATATCTTTTTATAATTATATAGATCTTATAGAAGGGGCATTTTATTATTGAAAGAAGAATACGACATCGAAAAAAGCTTGCAGAAAAATTCAGCGATCTTTGTAATGGTAAGGATTACGATTAAAGCGAGTGTCACGAGTCCAAATATATTGTTTACGACTAACAACCGTAATTGAGTAACTTTCAACACTTCAGAGTATAACCTTACGATAGCAGCCATTCCGAACACTAACATTACCAATCCAATAATCAATTGAGAGAAATCGGCCTTACTTGGCACGCAATGTGCCAATAGAATATCTTAAAATAACCATACAGCGGTCAAATAACCATTGTACGGAGAGATAAGGATAACTTCGCATATTGCCATCAGATTTATAAGAACGAGGCTTATATCGCCGTTTAGAGTGATTTTTCTAAAAATAAATCGCTACATCGGGCCTTAGATGGGAAGTCACAAGATAGAACCCCCTATTCCTGCAAACAATGGTGCAATTCCAATTCCAATTACTGAATTGGTGATTGGTGATTGGTGATTGGTGAAAACCATAAAGGCCGGTAACCGTGAATGACATAGCCTAGCGTGTGATCCATCTGATTTGGTTTGAAAGGCTGAAAATCAACAATTTAATGTCTGAATCGCATTGCTGTTAACAAGCGAGCTGATTCATGAAGAACAATGCCAATTGACCTAAAAGCAACGTATAGGTAGTGGTTCGAGGATTGAGCGACGAGGTTTCTCAACACCACAATCATCACCAAATAATCCAATGTAGAAAGGATAACCATGAAATCCATTGTGCTTTCTGGCATTTCTAATGCGCAACAGTATTTTCAATTGGACACATACCAAGAAGATACGCATGGTGCCAGGCGTCGTAAACGATACCCTCATCCAACACCACGTCGAATTCTCGATTAAATAGTTCGTAAACCACTACAGAACTAATCTCATTGATTTGCAATTCACGGCTATATCCCCGGACCAAAAAAGCCTTATCTAGTTCAGCCAATGTCTGCCTACTGAAAGTCATTTTCATTTTTCTGAGAATTGACTTTGCAAGCAATGACACTCGAATCTCATATCGAATGTGTTTTTCGATGTCATGTACCGTCGTGGTGTCTAGGAAATATGGCACTAGAAATCTATCCATTGTATTTACTCAAAGATTAACAAAACCCCAATGATTTCGTAAGCAAATCCAGTAAAACATGGGGCTTAAATCGAGCAACGAAGACGAAAATGAATAAATGAGGGTAAATAGAAATTACAGTATGATATGAGCATACTCGTAAGTATTGATTCTTTGTCGATTCCGATGTTGTGGGGGAGGAATCAGTCTCATACTCAGTATTAAGTTTGATACTGAGTAATAAAGATTCATACTCGCCCAGTAATTCAGGGGTAAAGCATTGCGGCAGAATGGTAAACATGCGGGGATCTTGCTGGTAAGTTTTTGCAGGATTTCCGCTTTTTTGCAACAAACTGGTAAACATAAGTGGCTTCTTTACCGCCTGTTGCAGAAATGTGGTAAAGCGTTGCGAGTGTTCTCGGTTCTGCACCTGCATTAAAGACCGGGTTATAGGGTTTTGAGTATAAAGAATCATACTAAAAAGGCGGTAATGTCCTTCGTTACCACCTGTTTTGACTCGTTTTTACCCCGAAATGAATTATAACCTCTGCTGTATTTTGTTCTTAACGGTACTTCTAAAGACCTAACTCGTATTTGACATCTGCAAGTCTTTGATTGATACTAAGCATGTAGTTAGTGGCGGTAGGAACATCCCCACGTAAAAAACCTAAATTCCTGTTATTTTTGTGGCGGTAGGAACATCCCCACGTAAAAAACCTAAATTCCTTGTATTAACTACCCTAAAAACCTCGACTACTGTCGAGGTTTTTTTGTTTTAGGCGAAAGAAATGGAACTCAAAAAGCTAGCTACATCTTTTTACACCGATAATCCGGTACTTACACAAGCTCTCGATTTCGATATGAAAGCCCAAATGTGGTTTACGGGTGATAAAATTAGAGGTCACGGCATTGTTCAGATCAAGATCAGTGAGGGGTTAACCTTCGCTATCCCTGTACGCTCAAACATTCTGCACAAGGCGAGTTTCATTCTAGAAGTCTCAAAGGTTAAGGGTGTTAAAGGGATGGGGTTGGACTATTCCAAGGCAATGCTGATTAAGAGTGCTCAGCATGTCAGTGCTGATGTGTTCGTTTTGAGAACGAAAGCGTCAGGTAAAAAGCTGGTTGGTAAAGAGAATCATATCACTTCAATGTATCTGGCCTATGTTGAGAAGTACATCGCAGCCGTGAAAGCGTCCGATATAAATATTCTGAATAGTGCAGAATACCGATTTACCACGCTGGTCAATTATCATATTGAATTGGGCTTGTAATTAATACTTATCCTTTTCCGGCTAGGATACTTTAATGCTGTGATACTTCCTTATCCTGACACATTTTAAGTGGCTAGTATGAATCTTTATTATTCAACGCTTCATTTGATAGAAGGAATTCAACAGTAATCGGCAACTTAGTGTAAGAATCGGTGACAGTCCCGTCAGGAGCTACGTCGACAAAAAAAACATGGGTCATAGCAGAAGGATTTTTAATATGTATTGCTACTGACTAACCCTGATAGCGAGCGTTCAAAGTGTCAATGACTTCACGCGCGGAAATTGCAATAGAATCTTTACCAAATGATTTTATTTTGTACATAACAATCTTCCTAGAAAATACCACTGTCTGGATCAAAATGATGAAGTGGGTCAAATTTATCTTCATGGAAAAGACTTTTTTCGCCATAAAATTGGTTATTTCTTCGCGTTAATTTCGTAGGTGCTGGTTTATCAGATTTACACGCTTTGACGATAGACATAATTATCAAAATAACGATTAATAATAACGCAAATTTCACTGATGATGTCATGAAGCCAATAACGATACACCCAATAAATAATAAAAAACCTTTCATTATAGACACCTGTTGATTTACCTGAGAACAATTACAGTATCTCATAGTCAATGAATCGCACAACTATCCCGTCAAATTACACCCAATTTTGCGAGTGTTGTTACAGAATATTGGCGAATCTTGGGGCTTAAAAGGCGGCGGCACTCTGCTTCGTGAAACTGATATAGCAGATGATAGCTTAAATCCGCGTAGCCGAAATTAAGGCTATCGAGGTATTCATGTAAATCATCGTTGTCACAAGCGATTTTTAAATCGGTCGTAGAACAACCAAAGGTTACCGCTAATCGTTTTAGCTCGTTGTTAGAACAATGGGAAACGAAGTCATCTAAGTTGCCTAAAAACTCGGTGAAATCATACCCAATACCAGACTCTTCAAGATAAGGAACATTAGCCCCTGACCACACAGATTCGATAGCCGTGTCCACGATGGATCTTTGCATGGTGGTCAATATTTTACCCTCCCCTACCAGTTTTCGTAGCCGAGTCGAGTCACATGATAACTCAGTGCCAGGGCTTACATATTTTGCATGGTGTACAAGCTGAGATTCTGACGAACCAAGAAAATGTACGCGAATTGGCTGTGTGAGTTTCAAAAAGGAAATGATCTTGC
The DNA here is from genome assembly GCF_025653365.1 of Shewanella sp. SW32. NCBI lineage: Bacteria > Pseudomonadati > Pseudomonadota > Gammaproteobacteria > Alteromonadales > Shewanellaceae > Shewanella > Shewanella sp. SW32. The sequence continues at coordinate 90,984 of NZ_JAKKSJ010000007.1, forward strand.
TAGCTGAAAGCGCTTCAGCGTTCGATGGCAAACCAATCACTATTTGATGATGGTATTGAACTGGAATGACCGATAGAGCGAAGTCATAGCACTCTGTTAGCGTTTTAGGGCCATTTTGAAGAGGTATCATAATCGATGCGCCCTCAGCTAACAGCTGCTTAATCTGCTCAATGTATTTCAGCAATAATGACAATGAATGAGCTTGTTCGCCCACAACATCAGGAGCCACAAAGATAACTGTACCAGCATAAAAACAGCCATTTATTATTTCTGCGTAACGCTCAAATACTCGCTGAAAATCCAATGTGTTACTTAGCTCATGCTTTAGATTATATTTAAAAACCCTGAATGCCCCAGAATCAAGTAGCAGTTGCCCGTTGCGATTAGCGTACTTAATCAACAATTCTCGCCCCAATGCAGAAGTATCGAGCATATTGACGCATATAGGCACATTGGCATTGATAAGGCCGATCAGATCTGATTTTGAAGATGCACCCGATCGATACAGATTTGAAAGGTTATCATCGTTGATAAGCGTTATTTGTTTCCTATTTGTTTCGATGTTCTGCAACTGCCCTTGCCAATCATCACCTGCTGGTATTTGCAGAGGCGCTCGAATTTGGGGCGTAGTGTCAAATAAAGGGTATTGCATGGGCTCGTCACAATTGATTACTTGGACTTTTAGATTAAGCGCATCCTCAAAACGGGCTACCGAGTAATGCTCTCTTGCCCGGCACTCCTCCTGCCGATTGAGGATCACTGAGTAAGTAGATTGTCACAGAATATTATTGATGAACGGGTAGATATTTATTGTTATAGAAAAACATTGGAAATGCTCGGCGGGAAAACCGTTGTCATTAGTTCTATCTCGGTTACTCGTTAAATTGAATAGTTTTCTTGCATATACTAGCCTGAACAACATCGAATAAGCGTAAATCAGCCAATGTTGATGTAAATAATCCATCAATGACATTAGCATTAGACAAACTAAGATCTTCACGGATAACAGCCAGTGTGTAGCCGTCTTTTTGAATACCGACTATCACGCATTGGGTCAGCTCTGGCCGAACGAACGATACGCGAGCTCTTGCAGGCAAAGGTAAATCCAATTGTTTTTCTACGACAACAGAAACGAAAGGCTCGGATGTGACCGTTTTGATCATAGATAATGCGGTAGAAAGTGATTTGCTCCCGTTGAGCAGCATTTTATTTGCTTTACCCGCTGTATGTTGGCAAACATAAAACTGACCATTACAGTTTAGTAAATCCAACGACCAAGTATTAAGGTAGTCTTTGATTTTGGCGCTAAAATGTTGTGTGAATTTCATCTTTACCTACCTTATGCGGCCACATCAATAATGATTTCATCTTTATTTTCAATGGTTTCTGGCTCGTTTTCTAAATTGCTTATCAATGATTTCAATTCAATCATGCGTTGTTTGCACTCGATCAGTTGATCTAGTTCTTCAAAAGTAGCGTTAATCGCACTTTCGGCTACTTCTAGTGATGCTTGGTTGTTAGTGACATTCGCAGCAAAACGTTCAATATGGCGGTCAACTTGGGTTATGAAACTATTGATAGTCACCAATACTTGCTTACCAAGTGATGAAGGTTTGCTTACGTCAAGATTAAAACGATAGGTAGCAGATCCAGTGACAGAAAGTGTCATAGTGCGGCCAACGGTTGTAACTGCAACCTTGAACCCTGCGAACTCGCCTAAATTCACTTTAGAGTCACGATAAAAACCATTATTAATCGAATCTGCAAGTGGTCTAATCATTGTGTTAATTTCTGTCGTAGCCTCTTTGAACGTGTACAAGCAAACATCATGAGCATTACGATAGATAAATGATTCGGGTGTTTGGGCCACATGACATCCGCTGTTTTTATCGAGCAGCAAGGCGGTTACTAATTCTTGGTTACGAGCAAGGTTTGATTGAATGCGTTCAATGTTTAATGTTGCGTCTCGCTGGTTACGGATAAAGGCGTGTCTTTGCGCTTCTAAGCGTTGAATGGTCTTTGTGAGAGTGACCATTTCAAGAACAAGCGGTGATCCGCTAGTCTCTGCCTTTAGCTCTGCAAACGTTAACTCGGCAGATGATAGATCAACGGATTCATTACTAACGATAGTTGATGATGAATTAAAGTCAGATATGAATTTTTGCTTGTTTTCAAGCGTTTGAAAAAGAAAGCAGTCAAGACTATTTCTGGTCGCTATGTAGGTTACATCCAGTGTAAAGGTATCGAGATTTGCAAGGTAAAGCTTGTTTCCTTGGCGAATTCCGCGGCCCAAACGCTGAGTGAGGTCAGCGGGACGATATGGGGCATCGAGAATCGTTATACCAACTAAGCGTTGGTTAACATTTGCGCCGCATCCTAGCGTATTCGTTGACGCAATAATAACGCGAATGATCCCAGCGTTTAATTTTGCGTACAGTTCTGCTTTTTGTAGCGGGGTTTTGTAGGATTGGGCGTAGGCGATCTCGTTGCCCTTCACGCCAGCACTAATTAGACCATTACGAATATCATCATACACGCAATGACGACCATCGTTATTTGGAACACCGATATCGAGGAACAAGATTTGGGTACCGCTAACATCAGTTGTTGCATGATATTTTTCCGCAGTAATAGCAATAGCGGTTTTGATTTTGTGACCACTTTCGCTTGTGGAGACTGATTTATCTAGCAAGCGCATATCGATTGAGCTTTTCTTGGCATCAGACATGACTAAAAGCATGTTGTCATTATCAATAGGACTAGAGGCAAAACATTTGGCCCGTTTAACCAATGATTTTGAAAAATTTTCTTGTGCCTGTGTAGCATCAACGATGATCTGACGCGCTTTCCCTCCTGTTAATGGTGGAATTGAGCTATAAACCTGACCTTTAAAGGACAGTTTAGGCAAGAATTGCGCTAATTCTCTTTCATTAACAGAATCAGCGATAGTAGACCACAGGGATTTCAATTGAGGTATGTTGTTGAATTTGCGCAAGCGGGTGACAGACTTGAAATCACCGCTTGGCGATACTTCGAAATCACTACTGACAGTGGCATAAATAGAGACAAAATCATCAATTGATTCTATACCTTGTTCTGCAAGCCCTTCCTCGTTGAGATAACGTAAAAACGTGTAAGCCTCTAGTAGCGTATTAGAGATCGGCGTCCCCGTAGAAAAGATAACGCCAAGACCATTTTCATTGTCACGTTTCAACGATTGTATTTTCAAAAACCAGTCGAACGCCCTTTTCGAACCCACAGGATTACCGCAGCCCCTTACATTCGTTAATCTGCTGGATTCATACGCTAGATTTTTGATGTAATGCGCTTCATCCAAAATAAGCAGGTCTACACCTAGATCACTTATTGACAAGCCTTTCTTGCGGTTATCATTGGCGAGTTCTTCTAGTCGCGCTTTTAATTTAGCCTTTTTATTCTCAATGTTTTTAACGGTAAATCGAGCGCCGTTCTCTTTGGTTAGTGAAAATAGTGCTTCTTCTAGCTTGCTGATTTCAGATTCTATTACCATTTGTTCTATGTATTCATCGACAGGGATAGCAGCAAAAGAGCTCTCGGGGCAGATGATGATCTGACTTCCGGTTTTTAAGCGTAACAATGTTGCATTACGACAAGACGGGCTAAGGTCGTCAGGGTTTAAAACCGTGATTTGGTCTTGTGGGTAAAGTTGTAAGTAACCTGCTGCAAACTGACTCGTTAAGTGGTTTGGCACAACTAAAATAGCGCGTTGTTTAAGTCCTAATCTAAGGCATTCGTGAACGATAGCGCTAATTGTAAAGGTTTTGCCAGCCCCAACTTCGTGCGCGATCAATAAACGTCCTTCGGTGATAGCACGATAAACGGCATTTAATTGGTGCTGGCGTAATGTGATAGCCCTATTTGAATCGGGCAGAGTAATGGTGTTACCCGCCGCCGATAAAGGCGCGTAACGGTTAAATTTCTCGTTGTAAATAGTTGATAGTTTTTCTTGAATATCTAGTCGAGAGAGTAAGAAGCTATCCCACTCCCCTATAATTTTTTCGCCATTAATCTCATTTTCAAGCGAGGCTTGTTTATCGACAACTCGACGGCCATTTTCATCTTTAAACGTAACCTGAGTAGGCTTGCCGTTCATGAGGCAAGGCAGCAAACGACTAAAGCGATATGCAGAATTCGAGCCTAAGCGGGTTTCCAGTTGATACGGTATTCCCAATAACTCTACATTCCATGAACTAGCGGCATAGGCCATGGCTATTTTGGTGTGGCTATGATCTTTTCCATCACATAGAAGCATTACGAATTCTTGATAGACAATCGCTGGAACCCAATTAGCGCCAAGATTGACTTTGATATTTTCAAAAGGCACATCAAGCGGAATAACTGCATCTAAGGCTGACTCATAACGGGCTTTAGTATCCGCGTCATAAGGTAACAATGGAATTTGGCTTAACTTGGTTTTTACATCACCGGATAAGTACACATTTTTAGTCACCCACACTTGAGCATCCAAAAATATTAGCTCGCCGTTAGCACGATTAATAAACTCGTTTGGGGTAATACCAAGCAGATCGGCACAATACTGAATATCGAGTTTACCAAATACGTTCGTCGATGCGATCAACGCATCTTCAACTGAGTCTGCATGAGTAGGCTTAATCCAAGGTGTAAGCACTCGCTGGGTAAAAATCTCGGCCTTTTTGGCGGATGGACTAATAGCGCTCACACCTAGCTTTTTAGCGGCTGATTTGGTCAAGCCAGCGTTATAGCTAACTTCTAGAGATAAGAGGTTATAGTTAGTCGGGTCGAGCTTTGCGACTCGTTGATTAACAGCATCGTGAATAAATCCAAAGGTTTTTACAAATGCATCGTAACGCTGATTCATTTCGCTTCTTAGGCTATCTAGTTCGCTCTGATGGTGATCTGCTTGTTCTGCATCAAGCAGGCTCATTAGTGTGTGTCTAATGCCGCAAAGAGCCGTTAAACGTGCCTTTGCTGTACCTGTGAAATCGGTTATCTGCCAAGTTTCATTAGTAAGTTTGTAGATCTCATTGTCTGAGCCAATCGCAAAAGAGCCCTCTCTTGCTCCGTGAGTTTCATTCATTGATGCCGTAACCGACTTAACCGCTTCTTGGGTTGTAAAGAGGGTTTGACCGTTAAAGGTTAGATTGCTAAATAGGTCAGCTATAGCTTGAATGGTTACAGTTTCAAAATCGCTATCACCGATGCAATGCACGTTATTACCTTGAAAATCATTAAGTACCTGCATTTCACCTTTGATTTTCTCAGGGTTTTCTATGAAATATTGATTGATTTGATAATATTTACCGTTGGCATCTTGCACGTTCACAGCATTTAACCACGCTGCGTTTGTTGACTCGGCCCCTTGTTCAAAAATCAATATGTCAACGGTAGCGTTAGCCCCAGTCGCGACTTCAAACACCTGTTTTGGAAGACGGACAGCGGCTTTCAGGGAAGCATATTTTCCGACCAACTCACGGCTTTTAGATTGCTTGGCATCCATGAAAGCGCGAGAAACGATAGCGACCATCCAACCTTTTTTAGCGAGTAAAGAAACTGATTTAGTGAGAAAATAGTTATGTAGTGACAAGCCGCTAAAGTCTTTGTTGTTACGGTCGAATATTGGCGCTTGTCCAAAGGGCGGGTTATGAAAAATAAGCGACATAGGCTTATTGAAGTTAGCATTCTCAAACCCAGTATTTTGAATTCGTGCCGTTGGATAAAGTTTTTCCAAGATGTTGGCCGATATCTCGTCTTGTTCAACTAGATTTACATCCATTGAACGGTAAAGGGATTCCGGCATAGTGCGGATTAAACCGCCTACCCCTGCTGAGGTATCTAAAAAAGTCCCTGTTTGTAGTCCTGCAGTTTGTAAACCCTTATAAATAGCATGAGAGAGAAAGTCTGGCGTGTAAAAAGATGAAAGTGTTGAAGCTTGGGCTGCGGTCCATTCTTTCGCGGATAGTAAGCCTTTTAACTGCTGGTGGCGCTTAGTCCATTTAGCATCATTAAGATCGAAAACTTTAGCGCAACCACCCCACCCCACATATTTTGCCATGGAGAGTTGTTCTGCATGGGTAGCCTCGGCGTTAACCTCATTTAATGCCTTGAGGGTCTTAATGGCTGCAACGTTTAAGTTATAGCGTGTGACCTCACCAATTTTTGAGACTTGGAAGTGATGAAAAAAATCATTGGCTTGGACCTGAACTCGCAAAGATAACTTTTTGTTCTGTTGTGTTTGCTTAATAAAGCTGTGTAATGCCTCCTCGTCCCCGAAGAAGAACCCTGTTTGCCCGCCAACATACTCAATTGTGCTAACCGCTTCCATCAATCTGACCCTTTCGTTATCGCTTCTAGTTCCTATGAAAACATGGCAATAGAAAGCCGCAACTGAGAGGTTTAAGCATGTATTAGCGAACAAAACTTAAATATGTTCGACAGCATTAAAAAATATAATTATATTTTTCAGTTGATTAGATAAATATCAATGGCTATATATATGTTCGATTTTTGTCGAACAATGTTCGTTGAGAGTTAGGGATGGTTATCTTATAATCAGAACACATTCAGAATTAGTGCGGATAAGTGCCATGAACCAACAGATATCAACAGACGAACAATCACAATCTATCCGTGAACAAGTCTTCAAAATTTGCTATCAGCTTCATTCTCAAAGTATTAAACCCAAAATCCGCACTGTTCTTGATCTGCTTCCAAGTGTTAGCAGCACGTCGACAATTCACAAATATCATAAAGAGTGGCAAGAAGAGCTAAGGGCCAGCAAGGACAAGCTATTTGAGTCATTTGGTTTTAGTACTCAATTTCAAGATGCTTTTTTGACAGAAATTAACCGCTTCCATTCGGAGGCCAAAAATGAGTATGCAGAGAAAATTAGTGAACTGACGGAAGATAGAGACGCCGCAATAGGTAACTTAGAAGCCATTGAGCGTGAAAGAAACGTGCAGAAAACACGCGCTGATAAAGGTGAATCGGAAATTAAGGAGTTACAAGCTGAAATCCATAATCTGACTAGAGAGTTTAAAAATCAGTTAGAACAGCAGGAAAATAGTAAGCTGTCTGCTATCGAGAAGCTACAGCACCAGCTCCAAGAACAAGAGTCCAGGTTGATCAATGAAAAGGTGTTGGTGGTTGAGCAACTACAACAACAAATATCAACGTTGACTAGTAACAATAAAGAACTACGGGATGTGTGCGAAACTCAGCGTACCGAACTGGCTAAGGCGCAATTGAAAATTGAAAGTAATGGTGAATTGGTCAGTGATGTAAAAGCAAGAATCAAGGAAATTGAGGGACAGGGCAAGGAAAGGATAACGAAGCTGGAAAATGAACTTGTCGCGTTAAGCAGGGATTTCCAGAAAGAAGCACAGAACTTAGCTGTGGCCAATGAAAAAATTGCTGCCAAAGAAGAAATGTTTGCTGTCACAGTAAGACAATATGAAGCGTTGAGTAAAAATGAAGAAAATATGAGAGCCATGCTTGTTGAGGCAAATAAAACAAATAAAGATCTCTTAATACAGCTGGAGCGCAGCGAAACAGACGAACAAATTGCTCAAAATGAAGTCAGAAGATTAAGCGAAACATTGGGAGAAATGAAAAATATTATAAAAAATAAAGATATAATGATAGATAAGTTAGAAAAAACGCGGCAAAAACCTCAAGATTAGCAATTTTAATGTCCTATAAGCGCAATTAAGAGGAAGCAAATAGATTTGGGTGGCTATCTGTAGCGGATTGCACACATAATCCCTTCGGCGCGATTACATCCGTCAAACTGGGCTCACATTAATTGGCAATAAGCAGATCCGCCGACTCAGATTAATTGCCAATAAGCTAAATACAGCTTAAACAGAAGATTTAATGGCCTCCAAGTAGGCGCTGATATCGATGTATTTCAAATACATCGACTATGTTTGCAGCACCATTTACACAACTAATGCGATTGAAGCGGTACATAGGCAATTCAGAAGGTTAACTAAACCAAAGGTGGTTTTGCTAACGAGAACAGTTTATTCAAGCTGCTTTACGCGATTATATTGAAGACCTCTGAGTGCAGGACCAACCCCATTCAAAACTGGAGTTTGACGCTATCACAGCTCTCAATCCATTTTGAGGGGCGTTTAGAAAACCATATTGGTCTGTGAAATTAAACTGACACAGAATTATGAACAGCCTCAAAACAAGGTCTGTTGAGGGTTATCTTCAGCAACTCGAGAGGCAATCTCTAAATGCATTTGGCGCTCTGATACTGACAGCAACATGATTGCGTCAGGTATTGATACATCCAACGTTGCTCGTAAGCTATTTAAGGCTTGAGCTCTTCGCGCATCATCGTGAACACGCCCAATAGTGCCTTTAGCGACAGTTACAACGCCGGATTCAAGCAAATGTTTTAGCATAACCGTGGGGCATTTCGCTGTTAAGTGGCCATCTTCCACAAGTTCTATATAGAAATCTTCGACAAATACCATCGCTTTTGCATCGGCGGTCACGACATCGAATGATGGTGACTCGGTATAGCGAATAACTCTATGTGACTCGCCGTTTTTTTTAAACATTCTGGTAAGGGATTTGAATTTACCATCAAGCCCATCGTCGTCCAATCCCACTGGCTGATTACTTTCTACGAATTTTATTAACGGAAAATAGCGGTACTCTGGGGTAGGTGTTTGCCCAGTGTAAGTTGTTTCGGGGATGAAATGCCGTACACCTTCATTTACTACTTCATGCCAGATTTTCAGGGCCATGCCGGGTTCTGGCTCTCCCCCTTCTCTACTCCAGTGATATTGAATGGCTAATAGTTCACGATAATCAATCAAATCAATAATATGATTACCATTAAGTTCGTATGCGTCAGCTTGAATCGAAAGCACGTATCGCAGGAGATTCATGCGATACGTGAGGTTGTATTGATTCAGCCCTACTTTTATATAACCCTCATTTGTCAGCTTACGGCCAAGGGTGCTTCGATGGTTATAATCAAATAGAGTGTTAAGCATATATGTACGGAGTTCGTTGAGAGGCTTCATAAATCCGTATGTCTTTGGATCAATACTTATCTGATTTTCAAGTGAAGTATCTCGTTTTGTTTGGCAGCACAGAAAGCAGCCATGTCTCGCCCCGCATTTTTTAGCAGCAGCGTTGATCGACTTGCCTGCAAATAAATCACACACTCCGCCGTTTCCGGCAGAATAGTGTTTTTTCAACTGGTCGAAATGGTCAGAGTAACTTTCTATATCACCATCATCGATATTAGAGAACAACTGCCACACATCGTTGAGAGTCCAATTTTTTATTGGTGCCATAGTCCAGCCAAGTTCACTCATTACGGGTGCGAACTCAGTTTCATGCCGTTTTGCTAGGCTCGCAGCCCTCTTTAAACTTTCATCATCACGCGAACCCGATACTGAGCATATTTTTTCAGTTTGATGTTTTTTTACTAAATCGGTTAGAAATGTTTTGAGGGGCATAATTTTCCATGAGTATGCGCAATCTCGCGACTTTGAGGACGTTTCTGGGGTTCTCAGTAGTTTTCCTCGGCCAATGTACTCAACGAGTGGTTGAGAGCTAAGAGCAGGTTTGAGTACCCGGCATTCGATGGGAAGGTCATTTTCGATGGCATACGCATATATATCTTCATGCAACGTAAGCATGTAGTCATGAAGCACTACATTTTCAATAGTCGTATCAGTAGTAACAACATAAAGCGGGCCAACATCGGCATTCATCGCCCGAGCGCGTTTAAGCCCCTCAATTACACATACTGAGGTCGCAATGCTGTCTTTGCCTGAAAGTCCTAACACTACACGCCAACCATCGAGGAATAGCTTTTGGACGCGAGCAACGGTTGTCTCGTATTTGCCATGATCATGGCTGGATAGATATTGATATTCGATGGCGGTGTTCATAAATCTCGATGCGGTAACTGATTGACGAATTAATCATTGCACTCTTCTATCAAGGCGCAACCAGCCGAAAATGTTAAGCCGTATAAAATTTATAAATGAAAGGAATAGCACAAGTAAGAATATCAATTTCAGGACATTGCTTCGCAGTGACACACATAACCACAAGGATGTTCAGGATATGTGGACATTACTCCGCAAATGCCACACGTACCCTGAACAAAGAAAGGAAAATATGTAATTTTTAGATACAAAGCAAAAAAACAGGCTCATTTGGTAGATAATCTACTAGGGCTTTGTCTAAGGCAGCTCCCACCGCTTGTTTAGCGGGTTCATTACCACTTTTATTACTATGCAAAGTCAGAGTAGCCAAAGTCTATAGCGCCTCATTCTGCGGCCTTGTGAGCCATTTCTATTTGAAGGTTTGTGTTCATTGTTCAACCACATAACCGTAAACAGCCCAAAGTTGTGGATCAATCTTCATTGGTTGCACAGTCGCGGAAGCTACATCAACGAATGCGCCATGATGTGACACCTTGGCGTATCGCACTAATTGCCAAATTAATTGTGTTGCTTGTGCTGAAACGGCTCGGTTTACACCAAAGTCCTGCTTTTGTAATGCCATTTCGGTTGAGCATGAAGGGGTATCTTCGCTTGTGTCATCGACCTGTTCTAAGGCTGATGAATAAAGATCGTAAACATTCGGAAGTCTGATACCGTTGCTGTTAATCATTTTATAAGCGTGACCAAGAATGATTTGTCCATCGTTTTTTCCGTTTCCTACGTCTAGCCACAACAAGTCAGATTTAGCATTAGACTTGTTGAATATGTTACCTAGTTCGACTCTAAATTTAGCTCTATCTACTGCGGTAATCACTATATCCGTATTAACGAAGTCTTTAAGTTTGGGATCTAAATATTGGGGAATAGACTTCCAGTTTGTACCTCCAAAATTGTTAAAGCGATTAATAAGCACATCAGCTTTGTTGAAACCCACATCACCAAGATAGAAGCACTGACGCCCCACATTAAAGATGGACACATCATCCCCATCCACAAGCGTTAAGTTAATGTAGATTTCTTGATTTGATACCTGCCGAAATAGCGCATCCATCTGAAATAACTCAGTAGCAATTTGAGAACCAGACCCCCCTGCCCCAATTAACAAGATATTGATTGGTCGATTGAGCATGTTTTGAGGAATAAAGAAGTCCATTGGTTTGTGCCTTTTTCTTGTGTAGATAAGTTCACAATATGCCAAGTCTAATAATCGGCAACTGGTGATATGGATAACTCAATTTCAGTCCAGTTGGATGATGCAGTTTTCCATAATTCTGAAGGGGTTAGTTGAACCCTGCCTATAAAGGTAAGCCAATATGCAATTTGAAAAATGATATTAATTGACACATTTTTTTCGGAAATGATCTTGATTTCCGTCTCCACGAAATTAGCGTTGTTTTTCAAGACCAACGCAAAGAGTAATTTCTTGAATTTGGCATTATTGAGTAGAGGGGATTTGAGCTTTATTACGTAGTCATTATCATTTTTTTTACAGGTCTTAAGCAATTCTCCGAATGCCCGAATTGCACTTATAAGGTTTTTAGAAGAACCACTAAAATGAGGGGTGATTGTTGAGTCGTGAATTCCGAAAGTGAGCTTGGAATTATCCGAAAAACTCTTTAATTGCCAAAGTTGCTTATTCATCGTGTATAAGCCCCATAAATAGGAAATTAAAAACATAACCATGGATATAGTAAGCAATACGTTTGGGTAAATGAAGACCTCCGCATTAACAAAAACTAGCGTGATCAATAACGACAGTAGGCTCAAAGAGAATGACACTAATTTGATGCGGTCAATAATGTTGGGCATACGATCCACCCTAAGCAGATATTTACTTGAAATGTAAAGATTAAATAAATAAATCAATATAATAACTGGGAATAGGCTTAACTTGGCGTCTACGTCAAAAATCAACGAAGCAATACAGCAGATGGTCAATGTGATAGACGCATTTTTAAGATTGAACGGCATGATTTACCTCAAAATAAGTGCCCCACAAACAGCTTTGTAGGGAGCTTCATTAATAATATACAATTATGCAGCTATCATGTTCCGATATTCAGATTCAGTAATTATTTTAACGCCTTTATCCGTTGCGGCTTTCAGTTTTGTTTGACCTACATTTTGCCCGATAACCAGATAATTTGTGTTTTTACCAACGCTGGATTGCACGTTCGCCCCGAGTTTTTCTGCATTCGCGCTCATATCATCCCGGTTGCTTTCCATTTTGCCTGTGAATACAAGATTCAAGCCAATTAGAGGCAAAGCTCCATTTTTCGAGGCTTCAGCGGTAGAAGGAATAATGGAATCAGTCACGTTAAGCACGTTTGTTATGAATGCTAACTGACTGGCATTTTGCTGTATTCCGTTGCAGATGGATACCGATGTGGCGTCACCAAAGCCCTCTATGGCTTTTAATTGCTGGCTGCTTAGTTCACGGATATCGGCCAAGCGCACATGCTTTAAAATACGCTTGCTGGAGCCTCTACCGCAGGCGTGAATACCAATTGATGCAAGTACAAGATAATCGGGGACAGGCGTTGCTTTAATGCGATTAATCTCTGCGATCAGGTTAGCCGCTTGCCCTGCCCCAAAGCCACAAGTTAATAGGCATTGCTCGGTCATTGAGTAAACGGAAACAATCGTGTTAAAACCTCCTTCTACAATTTTACGTACTGATTGTCGACCGAATAGATCTGCTTGCACTAACTGAAAGTGATATTCAATCGAGCTGACTTGGCGCTCAGTGCAGTTATCATTCGTGCATACTATGAAGTCATTTTTCCATACCACAGGTGTTTTGCAGCAAGGGCATTCTGTTGGTATCTCAGCTACAACATTTGAGATCACAGATTTGGCAGATGGGATGATTTCACCAGATCTTACCACCTCTAGCAAAGCCCCCTTCCCTATTCCGTTAGCTTGAACATATCCTGCGTGATGGCCAGAGAGCTTGCTGATTGTCGCTCCACTGATCCAAGTTGGTACAATCTGGATAACAGGGGTGATTTTGTTTCGCCCAACCTGCCATTCGATACCAATTACCTCTACTTCTGCGGTTTCACCAACTGACTTTCGAGCGATTTGCCACAAATGATGATGATTGTTGTGACCTAATTTTTGCTTAACGGCTTCGTTTGTAACTTCGATAACGGTGCCATCGGTTAAATAAGGTGAGCCATTTCGCGCTTGGTCACAATATGAGTCTAAATTATTAATAAGTTCGCTGCCGGTTACAGATGGGCAGTCGATGGAGTCAAAGAACGCTAAATGTATCGCCCCGTCTTTTAACGCATTTAAACCAATATCGCTTAAAGTGTTACTGTTAGCGAGTCCTGCGACAAAGTTACGTGGGTGAGCAAACCCCTTAGCTTTGAGTACCTTTTCAAAATAGTCTTGCATCACAACCACCTCACCGATGTTGTTTTTATTGCTATCACCGACTAACTTCAAACCGTTTCGATACAAGTGAGTTATGCTGTTACCTTCGAACCCGTCCCCCCGCGAATAAATTTCTTCATCGGCGCTAATATAAGATGCCGCTAGACCGTCTAGCTTAGGGCTGACTCGATAGAGAAGTTCATCAGTGATCCCAAGTGCATCAGCCGCGTTCTTGCAGCGTTCGACGAAAGACTGGATATCATGTTGTTCATAGGCTTTTTGAGTCGAAAGCATTGGTTTGGTATGTTTGTAGCGGCCATTGCTACTAACTGCATTGAATGCTTCAGGTTGCACTTTGGTGATCAATGGATGTTCAGGCAAACGAGCTTTTAAGGCTGGCATATAGATGAAATCAAATGCCGCATCGGAGATCACAGGCGTACCTGCTCTATATTGGTCATTAAAATAGAACATCAATTGAGAAAGCTGATCGTTAGAGAGTAATGTTGTTGGAGTTGAAATTAGATTTTTCATATTGAGATACCTTTGTTTTTCAGAGACACCCAAATATTCGCACCTTCTCAATAACGCGCCACCACAGTGGACTGAGGATACATTAGTATAAATTCTGTTTTTAATATGATAGATATAGAATTTTACGAATGAGCAAGCAGGTTGGAAATGGATAGACTGGACGAGGTGAAACAATACGTTTTAGCTAATGTAGATGACATTGCGGATACGCAGGCGCATTTAAAATATCAACGAACCGGCTGTGAGCATAAATTTATACGGCTTTTAATCAACATTGATCTACGCGAGTACAGCATAATTAGCCTAGAGGATAGTGATATTGGCTATCACAGCACAGAATTTGGCGAAATGCTCACTAAATGCAGCTGCACCCACTTATCGTACATCCCTGACTTTCAATTGATAAATTTTGTGCCTGGATGGGAACACACAGCCGCATTAAGTTTTTTAACTTGGATACAAGAAAGATAATTCATAATCGATGTCACTACTTAACAATTGGATAGCTTTCACTGAACCGCATTAGGTCATCGATTGTTAATTTCTTATTGAAGTGCGCTTTTCGCCAGTGAACGTAAGGTAGTGTATTTGGGAAGAACGTATTAACACCTCCCCCAAGCCAAGTATAAAGTTGCTGAACATTATTGAATCTAGCCGAGCTATTAAACCCCAATTCTGGGTGTAATCGAATCCCTTTAAACTCATAGCGTAACGCTGGTGGAATTGTTTCGATTAAATCCCGCAATGGTGTTGCAATGGTGGGCTTGTAAGGTGGCGTCTTACCGAGTTTAAATGCTTCAAATGCTTTCGGGTTTCTCATTAAAAATGACACTAAGTTATTCATAATGGCCTCTTATTGTTTAGGGCATTTCGCAATTGATTAAACCAGCATAGTGTTTGTGTGTGTGAAGGAGCTTTAACCCAATCAAAGATGAGCATGTTGGCATATAGAGGATGCACACGCTCACGCCTTGCCAGTAATGCCAGATGGAATAGTGCTTCGATCAAAAGATAGTCGGGTGAACCCTCAAGCCATTTGTCTGCAATAGTCATGTACTCTTTCTCAAGTAATACATATTTAAATGCAAGGTTAGCGACTGTGAGTTGCGAAAGGTTTTGGGCAGTATCAACAACTTCTTGTGAGCACATGATTAACATCCTCTCAAGATTTGCCCGACCGTGGACTTGATTGGCATAAGTTCAGAAGTAAGTATTCGTTGACCAGACTTTTCTTTTTGACGATAGAATACTTCAATGTTGACGGGCTTGCGCGTTAATTGATTGTGGTTAGGGTGGGTAAATTTAGAACCAAAAAATTCTTTCTCCACCACTTCAATAATATTGCCTGACATTTGTTGAGGAATTTTCATCGTTCCAAGACACACGCTTCCATTCTGATAAATGTTCATCAATGGCGCGTGGTAGAGTTTTGTGTTGGTATTAGGTCGTTTATTAGAAGCAAGTGCAAAAACTGATAAAGAAGCGATACCATTGCCAATAGCGGGTTTGTAAACGTACAGCAAAGGTGGAAGTGTCACTAGAACACTCGACTTTGTTAAAAAGAGGGTCTGCTCTTTTCTTGGTGTATACCAAGCTAGTATTTTTGAGTTTTGAGCAATAATGTGTGGCTCAATGAAGTCGGCAAAAGCATTCAGGTTATTCGATTCATTGCGACTTTGCATATCCGTTACCGCTTCTGCTAAGTCATCAATTGAAATCACATCCCCCAACAACAGTTTGCCGTCATTGATTTTGTGGCGAGTAATACAGGTTCGTGAGCCCGTATTATTTCCGTGGATCACAATTGCCAACTGACTGCGGATTTCTTTTTCATCACCGAGGTTTGCTTGTATGAATTGCTCTACAAGAGAAGTTGGTGAAGTCATTTCAATATTCATAGCGCCATACCTAATGTAACTAAAGAGATAGAACTAGGTTAAAGCAAGCACCTAATCGCGCAACTCAATGACCGCCATGATTAAGCTCTTGAGGCAAGTCGTAATGGCGTAGTTATTAAAGTATTGAATAATGTCATGATCAAAGTTCATGTTTAATACGGCCAGTTCACCCATTGCGTAGAAGCGTTCCATTGCGTTTTCTATTGACCAAATTTCTGCTGGATGGTTGTATGAATAGAAAAATTGACTTGATGTATCAACGTCAGACGCTTCTTCAAACGGGTATATGGTAGGCGTGATATGTTGTTCAAAATAGGAAAACACATTGTTTAATGGTGTCAATTCAGGATATTTCTTTGACAATGATTTACTTTGCTCCTGCAATGTTGATAGTTTGACTTTTGAATGCTCATTGATTTCATCAACAAACCTGTTCATATATTCACAATCTAAAATGGAGTCAACGCCATAATCGTTCAGATAGTCGATCATTTCTCCGTCATTTATTTTTAGATCTATACACATCTGTTCTGTGTCTATTTCATCACTGCTGTTAAAACCTTTAGCATTGAAATAGTCCATAATGCTTTTAATCGTGCATTCATCCCATATTTCTTCGAGTAACCAATTATTGTCCGATTCGTGTAGGTAGGCTGTAGGACATTCAAATTGGTGAGGCATGATTTTTTCCACAAGTCCCACTAGGCAACTTTTTAAGTGCGGATCAAACGCATACTTTTGAACGTCGAATTGACTATTAACTGCGTCCCTGAAAGTGACTTTTACCGCAAAATCGAATTGATAATGTGTCCCTACAGCTTCGGGGTCGCTTAAAGATAACGATAAATCCATAACTTTTTCATAGAAACCAAGTATACCATCGTAACTCTCCAGCATATTTCGCTGTAAATCTGGATTATCTTTAAGCGAGTCGATGACCAGTAGGCGTATGTTGTTTTTATGGAGATTGATTATTTCAGATACTTGAGTCGTAAAACTACTCCAATAGTCTTTGGCCAGCAAATTTGAGATTGCTTCAATTTGCTTAATGTTATCTTGCTCATTCACAGCAAGCATTACTTGCTCTTGGCTCAGATAGCCCATTTTCAGACCATGCGAAAGAATGGAGACGATGTTATTAATATTGCGGTCAAATACGCTATAGCGATGGTTAAGGGTAATGAGTGCATCATGGGGGGGGGGGGGTACAGTTGCCCCGTTCATGGCAGAATACCAAATCTTCGACATGCTAGATAATGTTGGCGGGTTAAGACTCATTGTGTTGACCTTGTACGCTTAATCGGCTGATATGAACAAAGTACAACTGACTCAAAAACGCGCTACTGAAAAAAAGCGCCTCGAAAGGCGCTAAAAGTGTTGGGGGTTATCCAAGAGGGGGAATATCTCGGGATTCGACCAGTTGAGGAGAGCTAGGAATATTATTCAATCTTTGTATGAGTAGAACAGGCTTCGACTGTTTAACCTCTTTGCTTATTGCCGCTGCCCATTGAGTTAATTTTTCATCCATAACACTAGCCTTTAGTTTTGACAGGGATAAGTTGAAATTCGTATAAAAGTTCTGTTCCAGCTTCATTTAACTGACCGTCCTCTAAATAGAGGCGGGTGTGGCGGATCATTGGGAACTGTTGAGTTAATATCCGCTGTACTTCTTCTAAATCAGCGTTAGGGGCTGGATCAGTAATTGTTGCAGCACCGATTTTAAATGTTCTTGGCAACGTGTTCATCTTCAACATGCTATTACTCCTTATAGAGATTCTTTATCATCTTCAAACTCTAAATCGACCCAATTCCCGTCATCGTCAGGCTGCGCGTTTGTAGCCACATCATCAGTAGCTTCTCGTTGTGGTTGAGATTTGATGTTGTTGCTTTTCTCTGCCAAGTTAAACAACTCGTTGGTTAGCATCATGTCAATGTCGGCTAGACTCCCCATCATTACAATTGGAGTGCGAAGTAAGTCGGCTAGGTCGCCTGTTGCAGCCGCATTAATCTGAGAAGTTAGGATCACTCTAGCTTTGTTATCAGCCGTAAACTGGATTGAGAAGTTGATGCGCTCAGCACCACCGATTGTTTTTAATTGATTGAGTTGGTAAAGCATAGTGACCTCAAAAATGGATTTGGTTTAGATAAATTAATCATGCCGTAAGTCGGCAAACGGGCAACTCACCCGCCCGTCTGCCTGTGGCCGCACTTACTTGATCAACGCAATATATTCATCAGGCGCAAACCCAGACCAATCAAATTCTGCTGCGAGAATTGTCTCAACAAATTTGGCTTTACCTGCATTAGAAGCTGTCGTGAAGCTTCCCTCTTTTTTGCTATCCATTGCCTTATCAACGCCAGCTTTGATACATAACGCTGAAAGTGAGCCAATTGTGTATTCAGATAAGTTCTCTTTCGTTGGAATCCACTTAGCTACGGCTACCGCTTTTGCGTCTGTAGCAAAGGTGATGTTATCAATCATCATGTTAGTCATATTGATTGTTTGATCTGATTCCTTTGATGCCAAATGAAGCGTGATGTTTTGGATCTCAGATTTCAAGTCGCAGACATTCAACCGTAAAGCGGCTTTAAATGTGTCCTCGAAGCGGCAAGGGTTAGATAGCTCTTTGTTTATCGCTTTATAGTTAGAGGAGAGTCTCTTTAGGGCTGCATAGGTCATAGCAAGCTGGAAGCACTCTTGCGGCATTAGTAAATCAACAGAAGTCTGTCTCAGCATGGCTTTATTGGTTTCAATTACTTTCTTAGGAACAACACAGTTAACTTCTTTTTTAGCTTCTTTTGGCATTTTCGCTTTATTTTGTGCGACCACTACAGATTCAGAGGTATCACCTTGCTCATTTTCAAGCGGAGCAACCAATGATTCATCTTCTTTCTCGGTCACGACAGGTTGCGTCAATGCTTTAACACATTTAGAAAAACACAGGTTGTCGATGCACTGGTTTTCATAGGTTGTCCCTAACGCTCGGCCTAGTCGGTCATCTACAAGAACAACACGCTTCTCACAGGCTTGGCATCCTGTAGTAAATTGTTCTTCACCAACGGTAATCGCATCAACGGTATTACGGTCATTCTCATTGATCTGTTGGACGAGCAGGACTGTACCGTATTGATCTGCTAGCTCCGCTTTTCTTACTTCAAGCCATTCTGCTGTTTTTTCTTTAAAGCAATTTATATTTGAACATGCGGCTTTGTGGTCATCCAGACCAAACAAGCCTGATTGTGCGGCACTGTTATGAGGGCAAGTATTGCAAGCCGCTGTGTCAAATTTTGCTAGGTTTAAATATTGCTGCCCCTTAGATGCGCGTTCACGTAAATATGTGACCGTCCATTTTTCATCAATGATTTTCATTAACGTGCCTTTCTGCAACTTGGTTGAGAAGGGGGCTAATAACAGTGCGTGTCCCACAGTGATAGAACCATCTAAAACAGCATCCAACACTTCTTCGCAACACTTTAATATTTCAACCCGTTCATTAACTTTTCTCATTGTCCAAGATAAACGGTCAGCTATGGCCTGACGATCACCGTTATAAAACGCGCTGAGTTGTTGAACAGCCTTACATTCGTCAACTAAATTCAAATCCTCACGATTTAAATTTTCTTCAATTTGATGTTCAAGGGCTTCTGCATCCGAAAGAAGTTTAACCAATACTGGAATTTCTGTTAATCCAAGTTCTTTACTGGCAATAAAGCGACCTTCACCCGCCACAAGTTCAAAGCGGTCATCGGCTGGACGAACAAGCACAGGCTGAATAACGCCACGTATGCGAATGCTTTCCTTTAGCTCAGAGAATTTATTGTCATTACGTGAGCGTCTGCTATTACCAAAGGGGAGGGCGTCAATCCTGCTAATCGGCAGCATGGTGTTGTGTGTTGCTGTGTTTTGGATTGTTGCATTCATATAGTCACCTGTTAAATTGAGTTGTGTCGTTTCAATGTGATTAGATTCGCATGGTGTGAGAATCGAGCAACTGCCTATCATCTATGGGGTGGCATAGGCTTTTCCATGTTGAAGAATAACTTTGGTGGCAGTGGCAGTGGTAATGGGCTGTTGATTGGTTATGAATGCAAAGGTTGAATTTAAAAATGGGTTGTAAGTAATAGCTGAAAGCCTACCTAGAGCAGAATCATTGTGACACTTAAACGATGTCAATATCCCGATAGCAAATGCGTGGACATTGCGATTTCCTTCACGACAAGCACGAATCCTTGATGCCTCGGAAACGACAAACAGAACATCATGCAAGGTGACACACTCAGCATGTGCCACAATTTTGCCCTTAAACTCACCATTGACAGCAATTAAGCTGAACATCTTATTATTTAAGTTGCGGTAAACTTTATAACAGTCGCCTAAGTTAACAGTGCGTTCACGATAGGGGCTATACATGGCGGTTTATTCTGTCTTCAAGTTGGAAATAGTTAAATTTCAACTTGAACACGATCTCATTAATTATTTTAATTTCTTTATTGATAGCCAGTTTATCGGCTAGTGTAGGCGCAGTAATTGCCTTTTTTCGTAAAGATTTTGCTTTGCGGTTGAAAGTTTCAATGGTTTTGTCGATGTCTATAACCGATTTAAAGGTTGATATGATGTGGTCGTAATCCATAAAAGGTGCTCTTTGGTAAATAAGTTCAGCGTATTATTGCTCTCATTGAAAATTGCGCGACCAAATAACAAGGCGAGAGAAGGGCGTCTCCTTTTCGATTGTTGCAGTTCAACAACCAGTTTTGGTTGCATCAAAGTGGCATTCCATCTGTGACGGTGACGTAAAAACCTTGCGAAAATCGGGGCGAATCTTTTGGGGTGGTATCGCTATAAAGCTATAAAATACATGGTTTTACGGTTGTATTTTGCTTTGCGAATTTTTTGCATTTTTAGGTGTTTATTCAAGAGTTTTACTAACTGTGTTTATGGCTCGCCTATTTAATTTTTGTAAGCGCTTCGGGTTTATGCACACTTTTTGTGTGAAAACTCGTTTTTCGTGTTGAATGCTCGTTTGATGTGTATTAGTATCGTGCCATTAGCATAAGGGGTGTGTATGGAACTTAAAGATTTCGACTTTATATCGAGTAAAGCAGATACGTATTTAGAAGTTATGAATAAGCAGGTGTTGGACTTTAAGAAAGAGTTTAGCAAGCCTGAGTTTCACATGAGATATTCGAAAAAAACCATCGAGTCTTTCCCGTACCTATCTCGAAATGCAGTTGAAAAGGCGATGACTGAACTGGAAGCTCAGGGTTACGAGTTCAAACGTAAAGATAATGGCAATCTGGATTCATTTAGCCTGAAGGATGTCATTGCGATTTATGAGCAACGGAAAGTACCCAAATATCGCAACACTCATAGCAAAGGGTTTGTTCTTTATTTCAACAACTTAAAAGGTGGTTCTGGTAAAACTTCTGCCTGTGTAAATACTGCCCATGCGTTAAGGACGGAACCCACATTAATTCATCATGATTTGCGGGTGATCGTATTTGATTTAGACCCTCAAGCAAGTGCCACTATGTTTTATAAAAGCAACCTTGCTATCGGTGGGCAACCATTTACAACGGCCAAAGCGATGTTTACTAAAGAACTAACGCGAGAAGACCTGTTGCGTGATTACATCTTCGAAACCGACGTGCCGGGCGTGTATCTCATGCCAGCTGCGATTGATGATGCGTTTTTAACGACATCATGGCTGGAGCACTGTGAGGAAAAACTTGATAACCAAGAGCCACATTCGTTATTGAAAGAGAATGTCATTGAAAAACTGCTAGGAGACTTCGATATCCTTGCTGTCGATAGCGGTCCACATTTGGATTTTTCCTTATTAAACGGTATCGTCGCGGCTGATCTGCTCGTGACACCTCTTCCTCCTGCACCTGTTGATTTTCATTCGTCATTAAAATACCTATCGCAACTACCCCTGTTATTGAAATACCTGAGCAAGCAAGGGATTGATGTCTCAGGCAAGGAATTGATGGGTTTTATGAATAAATTTAGCTCTCACATCATGCAGCATCAGGAGTCTTTATCAGGTGCAACACTCTGTTTGGGTGAGAAAATGTTAGACGCACACATTCCTGAACTATCAGGTTTTCAGCGTTGTGGTGTGACACTGGACACAGTGATTTCAGTCGACCCGACTATGTACGATGGAGGGCGAAGTGCGCTTAAATCTTCTCAAGATGCCATTTACACTTTCGCCCGTTCATTTTTTGCGCGTACACAATTAATCAGGAGCCGTCAGCAATGAATGCGAAACTATTAAGGCAAAAACGTGGAGCCTCGATAACCGAAGAGGTGACGAAACTTATGGCTGAGAAACAGGCTGAAAAAGCCAATCAGCCAACGGTTTGGACATTAATCTCTGGCCGCAATGTGACCTTTACAGAGATCACTATTCCTGCCGAAGATGTAGAACGTCTAACGAAAGTTAATGAGCATAACCGGCGCGTACAAAACGAGCTGAAGAGTAAATCATTGGTTAACTCTATCAGGCGTCAACAGTATCAGAGTTGTATTGCAATACTAATTGACGGCATATATTCCTTCTACGATGGCTCACGCAGACGAGCCGCAGCAATCGAAGCCCATAGACCTTTACGGGTAATGTACTGCACAGAAACCTTAACGAATCAGGAAGTTAAGGGGTTAATTAAAGAATTGCAAAGTGCGGAAGAACATTCGTTGCGCGATCACGGTGCTTACTATGAGTCTTTATTGAATCATCCAACATCGCCCATGACTGAAGAAGAAATTATTTTTGAAGAAGAAATAAGCAAAAGTAAATTCGACCGATGTATGAAAGCTTGGTCAGTGCCAAGTCTTTTGATAGCACTATTTGAAGATAAAAAAGAGTTGGGCGATGGCAGCTATACGATATTAAAAAAGGTTGCTAAAAAATACGCCACGCAATCAGAGCTAGAGAGTTTTGTTGAAGGGTTAGACATGCAGCCAGGGACATCCTACAAGGAGACGATGGCCTTTATTGTGGAGGCCGCAGGTTTAAGCAAGAAAACCAACAACGAAAAACCGCGAAAAATTATCGATATTAGCAAGGATAAGTGGGTAAAAACTCGTAACAGTGGAGTTAAGCAGGTTTTTGAAATATCGAGAGCAACTAAAGAAGAGTTAGCCAAAATAGAGCAATATATTATTGAAGTATTAGCACCAAAAACATAACTCAGTGATAAAACAAAACGACGAACATGCTCAACCGCCAAGTAGCTCATGTTCGTCGCCATACCAACAAGGGAGTATTCACAATGTCAGTACAAGCGATGTTAGCAGTTGCAGATCAAATTGCAAAGGGGCAGCGAGTTAAGATGCCGGCAATGAAATTTTCGGATTGGCCATTGTTTTGTCGATGTCTTCAAGAGTCGAGGCAAAAAATAAGTAATTAAGTCAAGTTTCAGGCTATCCTAAAATGATTTAATTGGTTGATTGATAACAAAAAGCCTCTTTCAAAGAGGCTTTGTCTTATCAATGACTGCAGTTAATATCATCCAGTTCTAAGCGGTCAATGTACTGCATAATAGCTGCATTTGCTGTATCGATGGGTTCGTTCCAGTGAACAAGTAATGCCGCAACGCCAATGGTGAGCCAAGCGACAGCTATATCGATTTCTTTTAGCGTAACCCCTCGATGTAGCCGTTTTTCCAGAACAACAGCCAACTCCGAAATTTTATTCATTTCAACGCAGGAATCCTGACCAGCAAGCTGGTGGCGGCGGCCATCTTCGGTACATTGAGCTAAATGGCGAATGACCGTTGGCAGTAATTCATTGCGTGACAAGTCATCCAAAAAACCATAGGTCTGTAGTTTGATCTCATTACTGCTTTCGCGAAGGACGATCTGTTTTACTTTTAACGATTGTGCAATGAGCGTTGTTCCAAGCCATCCCAATGAAACATCTCTATGGTTGGTCAATAGCTCGGTGGTAAATGACTCTGCTAAAGCATTGCAATAGTCTGTGATCTCAGTTTTCCAAAGTTCATATTCGAAATTAATCATCGTAAGCCTAAGATAAAATGTACTAGATTGAGTTATTGATGCTCTGGTCACGTTGATTATATAGCTGTAGCAGGCGCTACGGCATCCAGATTTTCAAATTGAGCTTCAACGACCTGTAAGTTGTGATAAAGCCTATGTTATATAGGCTATATCAATTGCTCTGATCAGTTCAAATCAACAACGAACGGGCATGACTAGAGTGATCAATTCATGTATGTCACAAGTGATCAAAATCGCTGTTGATTGGTTGAAGTAAAAAGTTACTCTGTCGCCCCCTTGTTTTGCAAGGGCATCAGCAAGGTAACTAGGGTTCACTCCAATGGTTATCGCAGGACAGTGTAATTCAACATGGTCAATTGTTTCTGCAAATGAATTGGCTTCATCAATACTTGAAACAGATAATACAACTTCTTTATCAATGTCGAAGCGAAGTATGGGATTTTTCTCAAGGCTGGCGACAGCATGAAAGCGTTTAATAGTCTGTTTTAGATCGTCTAAATTGAAGGAAACAAACCCACCAGTTCTATTGGGAATTACTCTATTTACATCGGGGTAACGACCTTCACCTAAAACTGATATGACAGACGTATCACTACTTGTAATCGAAGCGCGTTGTTCATCAAATGAAATGACAACTTGTGTTTCTGGTGGCAGCGATTGCGCTAACACGGCGGAAATCAAGGACGTAGGAACGAGATAGCTACCATTGCCACTACAAGTTAAATTCTCGTGGGTCAGTTGACTTAATCGGTGTCCATCAGTCGCGCAAACCTTTACCGTTTGGGCTTCTATTGAAACATTAACATGGCACAAGTAGGTACGAACATCCCCTTTAGCGACCGCGTAAGCCGCAGTATTAAATAGGGCTGATAACTCTGAAATATTGCAAATAATTGAAGCCTGAGATTCAATCACGGTAGGCGCGTCAGGGTAATCACTAGCAGGGCTTGCAGGAGATTTGAGTCGGCTTTTACCACTTTTGATGATGGCCATACCATCTTTTACCTCGAATTTAGCAGTATCAGCAGCGAGAGCACTTAACACTGTTGCCAACCTTTTGGCAGACAGGGTGAATGAGCAAGATTCACTTACCATTGCTTCAAGTTTAAAAGAATTAAATTGAGAGCCGTTAGAGGCGCTAAAACGAATCATATTGGCACAGGCATCGGCCTCGATTAGCACTTGCTCAAAGATAGGGTTAATTTTGCTGGTGGCATGGCTGCAAATTGACTGAATACGAGATTTTTGATCTAAAGGGAAAGTAAACATAGAAACGCCTCTTAAATGACTAATTGCTGTATTTCTATATATTTACACAGCCTTTAAAAGGCGCTACTCGGTTAAATAGATGAGATTTCCTCTTCAAATCCAAGAAATTTGAGGAATAAAAACTCCGAGGGTTTCCCATCCACAATAGAGTATTTCACTTCGGCATTTCCTGAGCGAGTCACGTTAGCTATCTCACCTTGATAAATTTGACAAAATTGTTCGTCACGGACACTGAATACTTTGCAGGTTGATGAGTATGTTGGTTTTTCAATATAGACCTTAGCATTCACCCAGGATTGAGTAATGCAGAAAATCAATTGGTTATCAGCATAGTAGGCAAAGTTCATACCTGCAGCTTCATCGAGTAGTAGGGTATTTGCATCCACCATGTCGAAAGTAGCGATATTCTTCGACAACGAGCGCAAATAGTGGAATGCATTTAGAGGTGTAGGTTTTGACTTAAACTCGAGAGATAATACCTTGATCTGGTTACCATCCACTACAGCAACCATATCAAACGGCAAAAAGTCGATATTTACCCTTATGCTTTCAAAGTAATTTTTTATTGTAGGTTCGTAAAACTGAGTGTTGTAACGCAAATCGATGAGATCTAACTTATGAAAGCTACATTCTATTTTTATAGGGATGTCTTTAGCTGAAATAGGCAGAACGTTGTTGTTGACTACAATCGAAACTTCGTCAGTAAAGCAGAAGGCGGTTGGCTTTGCGGCATTTTTATTTGGGGCCAAAGAGATCTCAGTTACAACGTCGAACCCCTTTTCTTCATACTGAGATACCCGGCATTCAAGTTCATCTTTAATTTGATACACAGAATGCCAAATTTTGTTGTTATAAAAATGGCGTGTTTTGCCATTGGTGACGGTAGAACATTGCAAACCATAGTTGCGGTTGCCATCGTGTTCGATCATCAATCGAACAATGTTCTTTGTTTCCGAGTGCTGTAGCACAGTGATTTTTTCAATGAAATCGTAATCAGGCATAATTAAAACCCCACGCCCATGACGTCAGATCCCCATGCAATGAAGTCTTCGCTGTTAGCTGGCGGCAGTGGTTCGTTTTTTGTTACCGACTTCTGAGCGAGTGGGGCAAACGGGATTACCACATTGCCTTGGTTGTTTTTAAAGAGCTGGTCAATGGTACTAGGTTGTTTAGAGCAACCGCGAAACTTGTAGTGATTTAAAGGCATAACTTTTCGCAATGCTTTGGCTTTATGGAATTGACGGTCATGCAAATTAAGCAACGTGGATACAATGTCGAGATCACCGTTGTTCTGCATTGCTGAAATCGCTTTAAGTCCACGACGTAGGCAAGAGGCTTTGTAGAACATCAATTTTTTAGTGTTAGTGATATACGGGTTCACACCATTGAGTCGGTCGTGAATGTTAGCGTACATGGCTTGCGATGCTTCTTCAGCTGACATTTGTGCAAAGAACGATTGGCCATTGTCTAAATCGATAATGCAATACAGTCCATGCAACTCACTGGGTTCAACGGCAACAGTGTGATGCACTTCTTGAGATGCGTGATTGATTTGCAGCGTATCATTCTCGTAAACAGGGTTAACTACAATCTTTGCAATGCTTGAATGCTCTAGTAATAACGCGGTTAAACCAGCAAAAGAATAGTCTAGTTCAAACTCAAACCTGAATTTTGATTCGTGATAACGCGCTTGCAGTTCCATCGTGTTGGTATCAATTTGCAAGCCAGCATGAACATAAGGGATAACAGCTTCGAGTAGCGTGGTAGGCACCACATCCTTTAGCAAGAAAAACTCATGACCAAATTGAAACCGACTATCCAAAGACGTCGATAAAAATTGGTTGATAGACTGCATTTCTGAATCGTTAAGCGAAAACATATTGCTAATGTCATTAATGGTGGTTTGAATAATATCCATAGCGAACTCCTAAAATTCAGTATCTAACAACGAGGATTGCATTTCAGGGGTAGCCTTGATTAGCTGACGCCAATCCTTTGCTGCGCGGCGGTACAAAGCGACCCGGTTCATTTCTGTTCTCCAAATACTATTCCAAGGGGTATTACCCATGTTCGCTTCGATTTGATGTTGTGCAATGCTATCCATTTCTTCGATGCTTAAATAGGACATAAGCACAGAGCCGTCCATCAGTACACTAC
The DNA here is from genome assembly GCF_025653365.1 of Shewanella sp. SW32. NCBI lineage: Bacteria > Pseudomonadati > Pseudomonadota > Gammaproteobacteria > Alteromonadales > Shewanellaceae > Shewanella > Shewanella sp. SW32. The sequence continues at coordinate 118,247 of NZ_JAKKSJ010000007.1, forward strand.
GGCAGTACCCTCCAGAACATGCACCACGGACGCGGGGATCTATCGACAACGACGTCACAAAATGCTCAATTTCTCCGGTGGCTGCTTGAATGCGAAAATGGTCATTTTCATAAACCAGAACGGCATTAGCATTTTTGAGTACATTTGCGTTGGACGCGATGGCAATTTCTCCGCGATAGCCAGGATACAGTTTCATTATTTTCTCGCCAGTTTCAGTCAGCGATGGGATCACATAAGCCAGTTTTTTTTCTGGATCAAGTGAGAGCCCTAAACGGCAAACGTTGAGTAATAGCCTATACACTGACCATGATGCGGCGACATCCAAAGGGGAGGTGGTCGCAAGCGAATTAAACACGATTTGGTTGAGATAGCCGATTTCCTCATTGAGATCGACTTGATGGCCAACAATCTGTGAAGACAAGTAATTAAAATTATCTTGGAAAACCTGCTGGTGCGGTACTGACAATTTGACTTGTGCGGTTTGCATGGTGAACTCCTTAAACTGATATAGCCAGATTAAACTGGGCTGTTAATCCCGCAACTACAGTTAAACCTCTATAACCCAAGTCGAACGACTACGATCATGTCCGTACCAATTGCCGCTAGTCAGTGCTTCCTTAAACTCATCTAGCAAATCGAACATTTCTTCAGTGGATTCAATGATTTTTTTGCTAGACAGCTCAAATGTTTCACAGTTGTCAGCGTCCTTATATTCCGTTGCAATAAAGCAAAAGTGCTTAACTGGGATGCCTGCAAGGTTCGCGACGTAGCAGTAAAATACCTGCTGAAGATCATATCGAAGATCTCTAACTTGATAGCCAAACTTGGTCGGGTTGGTTGAAAGAGTTGTCTTTAAATCTACAGCAATGGCATCATTGCGTAGCCAATCAAAACGGACTTTGAGTAACAGGCCTGTGGTTGGGCAACGTGCGATAATCGATAATTCAGCGTAACCATCACTGAGCAGCCAATCCGCTTTTGGGTGGGCGCGAGTGCTGCGTTCTACTCGTATGGCATCGTCCCATACAATGTGATCGATAACGTGATGGTTGATTAAATTTTCCCAAATCGGTTGAGAAGGGCTAATCGCAAGAATTTCTTCTATTTTCTTTTCACGCGTCTGTGATGTATCTATTCCATAGAAGTACGCCATTTCATCCAGTTCAGCATCGGTTCGTAGATATTTGGCATAACGCTGGTCTAAAAAATTGACAATTAACTGTTCACGCAATTTTTCGAACAATGGCAATGTGGGGTCAAATGCGTAAAGACGTTCAACCAGTACGGCTTTTGCACCAGATACAGGTAAATTGTTTTTAGCTAATGCAGCCTTTAGTTGCGGAATGGATTCAATCAACTCTACATCGGGAAAATCTTCTGGCACAGGATTACGCATGAAGTTTCCATGGAAATTCTCAGGCTCTAATACTCGCATGTGTCCGAACGTACCTGCGTCGAATGTGTATTCTTGTTGCTTGGTTCTTAAACGACACACATCGGATAGATACTGACGAAAGTAGTAGTGACGTCCTTTAGCGAATGTCTTGATGCCTGTAGAGCTATGGGCGTCCAAGGCGTGATAGACCTCGTTAGGCATGTCAGTGTAAATCCCTTCAACGATTTCACCTTGAGCATCCAAAAAGTTAGGTTTGCCAGATGCGGTATATGCTGGTTGGATCATGTCTTGCCAATCTAACGATGTTGTTTGTATTAACGGTGCGCCCATAAATATTCTCTCATTCGTTCACTTCTTGTAATCATTATTTCATCAACCTAAAAACAGGCAACTGACTGTAAATCAGATAGATACATTGCAGTTGCGCGTTTTTAAATAGATGGATAATGGTTGGTGAAGAAATTTTTTATTAGCACGTCTTAAATTGTTTCTGAAATGAGATTTATGAACAATTTTCTTTGATATAACGGATTAATTGAAAATGAGGGGGCCAGATGAAATTTACGTTACTAGGGCTATCACTACTGTTACTAAGTTCGAGCAAGGTTTGCGCTGAAGAGCCGAACATTTATGAATATAAGGACATGGAAGTCTCAGTGCTAATGAGTGATAGCGAAACGGTGCAGCAGGCTGTTAATCGGGCTGAGTCATTGTTGCAGATAAAAGCTGTGACAATGACACCTAAATTTGTCACTCACACAACAAGTTACGATAGTCGGACCGATGAGATGTTAGAAAAAGGCGTTATTGCCCAAGGTGCTAATGTCTCAGTTACCAATACGCGGTACGTGAAAGCGTTGGACCATGATCAAGTGAATGTGATTGCCGATGTCACAGTTGATATTTCAGCGATGAAGTTGAAGATTTACAGTGAAAAACGCGAAAAACTGATGGAGTCAGCTATCGATGACCTCAATGCCGACTATCAAAAGCTGGTGGCGGTGTTAGACAAAATGAAGATGAACCTCACGTTAAGCACGCTTGACTCTGTGATCGTCGCTAACTACTACGCCAAATTGAACAGTAGGCTAGGGATGGTCGACGGCGATGTGGTTAAGGAACAGTTGCGAGCGCATCGAGAAGGGAAAACCCCAAGCGAAAAATTAAAATCAGAGATAGTTTCCGCGTATAAGCAGTTTGTATTCCCTTTCATGGCGAATCCAGTCATTAATTACCAAGTGATTGATATTATTCCACTTGAGCACTCAGTTGCGGAAATTAAAGTCAGGGTTACGATTGAAAGAAAGGGGGGCGTTAAAGACGCATGGTATCCGATAGCGGCTAATGAAAATGTTATTAAAAATTGTAAAAAGTTCTTTTTCGGATGTGACGCATTACTCAACCCTAATCAAAGCAATGTATCAATTGAGGTGAAAGAATTATTGGTACCCAAATATTGTGGACCCTCATTATATGAATTTCTGCCTTATCGATATCCGGGGGAAAGGTCGTTTATTGACGAAGAAGAGCAGGTTCGATGCGGAATTTCGAAAGGATTCGCTTTTGGAGACTCGCGTTTTTATCAATTGCACAAGCAAAGCCTGCTAACTCCTGAAATGCCGCTTCAACCGGAAGCTTTTGACAATGCGTTTCGAGAGTTGTCGAGAACGGCTTACTGGTTGCAAATCAACATTGGTAAGGAAAAGTTTAAAGTCAATATCAGTAATATTTGGTTGGATGACATCACATTGTCGGCTTACATGCCTGAGAAAGACGCCGAGGATGGAATAAAAATTAGCTTCAGGGTGCAGGAGGAAGAATACGATACAAATACAAGCAAGTGGACGAATACAGCAGGAAACTTTTTGCGATATCAGACCCGAAGAATCGGTTTTTATTAAGGAACATTAAAATGAAAAAATTATCTATCGCGTTAGCCGTTGCCTTTGTGTTGGTGGGTTGTGCATCTGATCCAGTGGAAAAATACGCTAAACAACAAGAAGCATTAAAGGACATTGCCGTTGAAGAAGCTAAGGCAAAGCTTGATAGTGCGCCAGATTGGTATATAGCCCCGCCTAAAAATGATGGTTATGGCTTGGTAGGGGTAGGAGCAGCATCATCTAAAGACATGCACCTTGCAGTTAAAAAGGCGCGTTTACAGGCTGAGTTTGAGTTGGCCAAGAATTATCGACAAGAGCTCTCTGGCTCAGAACGTTCTTATGAGCGTGAAGACGCGGCTGGTAATTTAGTGCAAGCTAGCCAGTTCTTAATCGATAAGCTGGTGGATTCAGTGCCGATTGTCGGATATGACCTCGTTGACCAAAAAGTGATGGTGTTGCCTGACGGCAAATTTCAGGCTTTCACGTTATTAAAGCTGCCATTTGATGAGTTTAATAAGGTTCTGCAGAGCATTAAGGCTGATTCGCAAGATGCCAAAGAATTAGAAGCATTTAACGATTTAGAGCGTCGTCTAGAGGCCAAGCGTGCTCGAAAATCGCAAGATGAAGAACGTGATCATGCGCGGAAATTAGAGTTAATGGATCAGCAAAATAAAGTGTTGTCAGGGGCTACCAGTCGAGCCATTCCTCCTGCAGCGGAGGAACCACAAGCAATGGATGTTCCGTCCAAGAAAACTCCGCTTGATGCTGCCATGGATTTGGTGAACTAAGGTGATGTTCCGCAACCATCTGATTGTTACAACCGCGGTCGCTATCGCTGCGGTGAAATATATTGATTTTGCTATGCCAGTGTGGGCTGTCATTGGTTGCGTATTTTTTGGCTCATTACTCCCGGATTTAGATCATCCAGGCTCTACAATTGGGCGCCGAGTGTTGTTTATTTCATTGCCGTTGTCGGGATTATTTGGACATCGACAAATAACGCACTCGATTTGGCCTTTTGTTGGTGTGCTATGGCTGTTTAATCTCGATATGCCTGAAAGCTGGCTGATTATGGCATTACTAATTGGTTACTTCTCGCATTTACTGGGGGATATGTTGTCAGATAGTGGCGTACCGCTATTGTGGCCATTTCCAATGCGATTTGGGATATCACTGTGTACGACAGGTGGTATTTTAGAACATATTACGGCTTATAGCTTGTTGGCTGCGGCTATCGTTATTTAAAAGGAAATATTATGGAAAAAACTAATATAGACGAATTTTTATTGGAAGTGTTGGAATGTAAAGTGAAGCCGAATGTCTCTGATAATTTCTCTGCGAGAGCGTCATCAGAACTCATTGAGAATATAACGACGAGGGAACTCATCAATTTACTTAATGATTTTAGCTTTTGTAACGCCAAAATTGACCTTGATGATAGCGATTCTATTTTTAGTATTACCGTTGAATCATCGAGACTTCTATTTTTCAGCAACGGCTCTTGGTCTGCTCATAATGGTGTTGATTTTTTCGGTGTGATGGTCACGCTCCCTGTTGGATTTGAGGGTGAGTTTATATCGAGATTTAATCAAAATACAAAAATCGGTCGGCTATACCGAATTAACAAAGAAAGCGAAGCAACGGTGTATAGAGTAGACGTCCATTTAACGGGTGGGGTTAGCAAACAACACATCTATTACATGATCAAAACGTTCATTGATTGTTTTAAGCAGTTGTACGCAGGTTTGTTGGCTCAGGAAGGTGTGTATGAACAATAAAATAGCATTGGTGAGCTTCATCGCGATATCGCTGGTTGTGGGTGGTGGAGGCTGGTGGAAACTAGAAGCCAGAAAGACTTTGATTGAATCGACACTGCACAATGAAGTCTATGGGGAGTGGGTGGCAGTTGGCGGTATATGTAATCAAGACATAGAAGGTATTCAGGGTATTGATATTTTTTCTGATCACACAATCAGGGAAGGCAAACGTGATGACATCGCTGAAATCAATTTAGTCGAAAAGGCGTTCTCAAGCGAGTGTGAACTAGGGCCATTGAAGTTCGATTTTGAAATTTCGATCATGCCTAATGAAGAAAAGTACCTACTTGGGAAAGTGAATGGGTTATCCATTTTAAAATCTAGCGATACTGGAGTGATGTACTTCAAGATGAGTCGGGATTTTAAGCAACTCTATGATAATTATAGTAGAAATTCAGGGTGAGCACAGGGTGGCTCGATAGTGAAACCATGGGATATTAGGATACACCGCTAATAATTATCGAATGGAAAAGTTATGAATTTTATTTTGGATAACCAGCTAACAAATGAAAATGGGATTTCAACTCACAATGTAATATGTACACTTAAAAAGCATCAAAATCAGAGATATACAAGGATTAGAAGCCAAGATTTGCAACGAATATGTACGGGTGATAACTCGACTGAAGTACAAAAGACATTAGCCACTGCTGAACTGGAAAGGCGGTCCTACGTAGATAGTCAGTCGATGGGGTGGAAATACGAAATTACCCTTCACGCACTCGATCGGCTCAGTACGCTTTATTTACACAAATTTATTCAAGAATTTGATGGTAGGGAGGGAATAAGTAGTTGGTGTAACCGCCTAGTGAAAGAAGCCTTGAAGTTAAATAAAAATTCTCTTAATTTACGGGAGTTTAGCCTAAAGCATGAGGGGATTACATTTTCATTCAAAGAAAGTGATTATGTAGAAAATACGCTAGTGTTGACAACAATTAAATAGGGAAAGTTAAATGGTACTCTCCCACAAGGCCGGTGTGTTTTAGAACATTTATGTCCGGCCACATATCTTGTATCGAGAAGTAAATAGACTAAGAAATGAAGTCGAAAAACTTGAAAAACTGAGAAAAGAGTTATGCTCAGATGGGCAATTACTGACTGTCGAAGAGTACATCCAGAAGTCAGATGCTCGATATGATAACCGTTTTCGTAAGCTAGAAAATAATTGGTTGATACTAGAATGATTAAAGCCAGAGCTACAAAAAACTGATTTTGTTAAAGCTGAAAATCGACGCCTCCCAAGCCTCCCAACACTAAATAAATATAAACAAGTTCTTGATTAAGGATGGTTTATTTGTAAAAAACCATCAATCCAAATTATCAGCAACGCCGAAATACAAAAGAGCCTCACTTGGGGCTCAAATTTGTGGTATCAAATGTTATGTCGAGCCATTATTTCTAAGGATCGAATGCAAGCATCGGCCGTTAGCGTGGGGAAATTCTGTAGATATTGAGCTAGCGCCATGTGTCCCAACATCATGGCTTCAAATCCCCCAATTGGTACTGCAATAGCAGGTTTTCCTCCCTCATAGATGTTGACGAACAATGTTGTCACGGTGCCCTGTGTTTGCCATTTTAGGGTAGCCCCTTTGTTCTTTTCTGCTCCGTGTGATTTCATCTCAAAAAGTGGTTTTATTCCCAAAAGTGTCGAAATTATATGCGGTAACTCGTTCTTAGTGATCTGAATCGAGGTCTTATTGCCCCAGTTAAACGTTTTAGGGCCAATAGCACTCGCCCCTTCAAGCATAACGGTTTCCCAACCTTTTCTAGAAATGGAGGGCTTTAATTCGATAGCGGCTTTAGTTCCGTGGCATTTTAGCGATGTGAACTCTCTAAATGCTCCCTTGTATCGCTCTGAACCTTGGGGAGCCGGAGCCAATGGCTCTGGAAACGGCTCATAATCAGGTGTTGATGAGTAGAGTTGATGCACTGCGCTATACATAAAAAATCCTCTCGTTAGTAATAAATAAATTATCCCTCGGTTGATCAATCCCGCAACTGGCTTAAAACCTTATTTCCAATTGAAAAAACCAAAAATTAATTAGCACAACGAAAATTGACTCTGAGTTGAAAAAATCAATGAAATATCGGGAATAGAATTATCAATGGAATAGTCTAATGTGGAGTTGTTGTCATGAAAGGTTTAATCAAGACCATAGTTTTGATTGGTATTATGGGATTTGTCTCATTTAGTTATGCGTCAAGCAATACCAGTGTTTTATTGCCAGAGATTAAAGCATTGGCTTTGGATAAATTGGTAATAGATCGTGCTGGACAGCCTGTAACGGTCTTAGAAACACCTATCATCACAGACAGTAATGGGAAGATAGCCCAGGGATTGACAGAAGTTACCATTTCATTAGACAGCAGCTCTTCAACGAGTCTTATCATCCTTGGGAAAACATTAGCGCCGGGCGCGAAGATGACTGTTGTGCAGGATCTTTCAGCAACAGGTGGGGTTATAAAAATTCCCGCATATCCTGCAACATCCAGTTTAGCAGGGCTTAGTCACTACTCATTAGACATTCCAAAAGTGACAGCTCAAATTTGTGAAGACTCTTACGCACATGATGCCGCATCTAATACATGCCAAAAGGTTAATACAACCAGTTTGTTGTATTTGTGTCCTAATAGCGAATGGACGATGACAGGTGATGTATCCACTTGCCGCCAACAATCGCAAATTGCAAAAGTAACTTGCCCAATTGGATTTGAATCGAACGGAGATGGAACTTGTACTAAGACTGAATTTCAAAACACAGTAGCAGATTGTCCTGCGGGTTATGCTTACTCAGTGGCAAACGACCGTTGTGAAAAAACATTAGTAGAAAGTGCTTATAAAACTTGTAGCGACCCGTCATATAGCTATCAAGCATCAACCAATGATTGCAGAAAAACAGTCAATCAATCTGTTAATTTTAATTGTCAGGCAGGATATTCATTCAACCCAACACTAAAGATCTGCGAACGCACTTTAACAGCTACGGCCTCGCCTGTGTGTGGCAGTGGGTACACGTATTCAACGGCCAATAAGCGTTGTGAGAAAACCCTGACTCAAACAGCGAGCAAAGTTTGTGCGAGTGGGTACAGCTATTCAGCCACCAATGATCGCTGCGAGAAGGTCACTACTTCATCGGCCTCGCCAGTGTGTAGCAGTGGGTACTCGTATTCAGCCACAAACAGCCGTTGTGAGAAGACCGTGACCGAAACGGCGAGCAAGGTTTGTGCGAGTGGGTACAGCTATTCAGCTATCAATGATCGCTGCGAGAAGGTCACCACCTCATCGGCCTCGCCAGTGTGTAGCAGTGGGTACACGTATTCAGCCACAAACGGCCGTTGTGAGAAGACGGTGACTCAAACAGCGAGCAAGATTTGTGCGAGTGGGTACAGCTATTCAGCCATCAATGATCGCTGCGAGAAGGTCACCACCTCATCGGCCTCGCCAGTGTGTAGCAGTGGGTACACGTATTCAGCCACAAACGGCCGTTGTGAGAAGACGGTGACTCAAACAGCGAGCAAGGTTTGTGCGAGTGGGTACAGCTATTCAGCCACCAATGATCGCTGCGAGAAGGTCACTACCTCATCGGCCTCGCCAGTGTGTAGCAGTGGGTACACGTATTCAGCCACAAACAGCCGTTGTGAGAAGACGGTGACCGAAACAGCGAACAAGGTTTGTGCAAGTGGGTACAGCTATTCAGCCACCAATGATCGCTGCGAGAAGGTCACTACCTCATCGGCCTCGCCGGTGTGTAGTAGTGGGTACACCTATTCTTCGGCTAATGCGCGGTGTGAGAAAGTTTCAACTATTACTGCTACAACAAACTGTCCTAGTGGTTCATCTGAAACAAATGGTAAATGTTATGAATCCACGGCAGTTTGGTTGTGCCAAAATTCAGCGTTACCGGATTTTGATGGTAAGTGGGGTGCTTGTATGAAAGCCATGACTGTCAGCTCTGGCGGGATAGTCACTAACTGGTGTAAGCAAACAGGTCCAACAACTTCTCAGTGCTACACAAATAGCAGAATACAAATAATGGGAAGTCAAAGTATAAGTGAATATTCTCCTGACGGATTTATTCGAACTTTAACGGAGGTAGCTCAATCAATTTCCTGTCCAGCTGGATATACATTGAGTGGTTCAACGTGTAGTCAGTTACAGACGGAGGCGAATACATGGAGTTGTCCTGTTGGTTATTCTCTTAATGGTTCAACGTGTTCACTGTTGCAAACTCAGGTATTTAGTTACAGCTGTCCCGCGGGATATTCGCTATCAGGTTCAACGTGTAGCCAGCTTCAAACGGCTGCAAATTCATGGAGTTGTTCAGCGGGGCAAACGCTCTCTGGCTCTACCTGTAGCCTGTTACAAACAGCCGCGTTTAGTTACAACTGTCCCGCGGGATATTCGCTATCAGGTTCAACGTGTAGCCAGCTTCAAACGGCTGCAAATACATGGAGCTGTCCGGCGGGACAAACGCTTTCAGGCTCAACGTGTAGCCTGTTACAAACGTCCGCATTTAGTTATAGCTGTCCAGTGGGATATTCGTTATCAGGCTCAACGTGTAGCCAGCTTCAAACGGCTTCAAATACATGGAGTTGTCCAGCGGGACAAACGCTCTCTGGCTCAACCTGTAGTCTGTTACAAACGGCCGTGTTTAGTTACAGCTGTCCCGCGGGATATTCGCTATCAGGTTCAATGTGTAGCCAGCTTCAAACGGCTGCAAATACATGGAGTTGTCCAGTGGATCAAACGCTCTCTGGCTCAACTTGTAGTTTACTAAATGAAATCTCTTACGCTTATAGTTGCCCTACTGGATATACTAATTTAAATAATGGGTCTTGTAGCCAGCTTCAAACGGGAGCAAATACATGGAGTTGTCCAGCCAATTACGCAAATCACAACGATGGTACGTGTAGCTGGTATCAAACTGTTGCGTATTCGTTGTCATGTACCGATCCAAGTTACACCCCCAATACGACCACTGAAATATGCGAGAAAGTATTAATAAGTGCTCATATTTATAAATGTAATAACCCCACGTATACGCTCTCTGGTGCAAGTTGTTCGTTGTTGTTAACGGAAACTGAAAACTGGATTTGTAGTGATTCTTCATATAGCAAAATATCAGAAACTCAATGTCGAAAATTGACAGATACGGATCTTGTGGGAACTTGTCCGGTAAAATTTGTGAAATCAGCTGATGGTAAGTCATGTACTTATAGCAATACGACATCTTTGATTCAGAGCTGTCCAGCTTCATATACATTAACGAATGGTGAATGTGTTAAAGATGTGTTTAAGGCCCCAACGTGTCCGACAACAATTGTTGACTCATCTTGTACTTGTGATGTTGGCATGTCATTAAATCAAACTACTTGGCAATGTGAGGGCGTTAATAAAACAACTGTCTTAACTAACTGTCCAGTGGGCTATGTATCAAATTCAGGTGGATGTACCTATTCAAAAACAGTCGATGTTGTTTATGATTTTTGCCCTACAGGTATGTCTGTCAGCGGTGGAAACTGCGTATTGACTCAATCAATAGGTTCTAACCCATCTTGTAACTCTCCATTTTCAGTGCAAGGCGATCAATGTCGTTATACCGACACTAAGCCTGTTGGATATGCACCTGGCATAGAAGCAAAGTTGTACGAAGGGGACGTTAAGACTGAGCTATCAGCCGTAAAACTTGATAAGACTGATTTTGAGGCGGTTGTCAGTGAAGTTGTTGGGCTAGTAGTAGATGAAGTAGGTGGCTGCCGGTTAGTTGCAACGGAGGCTCTAGCGAAAGGAGCCATAAAGAAAGGCGACGTACCTTGTTTCGTGAAGTGGACATCCTTACCTGAAGGGATTTCTGCAGCAAACAACAAAGTAACGGGCATATTCAAAAAGGCAGGGCAATATTCATTAGATTACTCTCTTGTTGGTTATAACGGGATGCAGTTGACTCAACTGGATATTGGAACAGGTTCTTTAACTGTTAATGTCACTGAGCCAGCAAAACCAACTGTGCTTGATGTTACTACAAGCTTGATGAGCAAGGTTGTGAAAGGTTTTGAAATGTATAACTACAGTGCAGCTAGTAAGCTGAATTTCACTACCGTGATGGTTGAACCTAGAACTTATGAACAGACGATCTCGATTGCTGGCGTGGGTACGTGTGATGTAAAAGTTAATACAAACTCATGTAGCATATACAGCAATGTGAGTTTTACAAAAGCTCCAGATCGTTTACAGATGGACAGTAACTATAGCATTTTAGCGAACAGTAAAATTGGCGGGTGGTTAACATCAGATTTAACCCCCAAAGATTGGGTTATTCATCATGATTTCCGTGGTCCTAACATTGTGTTTACTAAGTTTAATCCAACGCTTGAAAGCAATCCTTTAGTGAATACAGATCTAGGCTTCCCAGTGATTATCTCTGGTGGTGAGGGAGCTGTAGGGATTAACAATTTACGCAGTGAATTAGCCAGTACGGATGTTTGGTGGAAGCCGTCACGAGTTGATCTTGTTTTTACGGCCAAGGATGGTACACAGAGTACCAACACATTAAATATTGATGGCGTCGATTTCACATTTGATGTGCCAAATAACGTAACCAATGTAACGACAATAAACTCTCGAACTGCGATAACTGGAGAAAATTCACAGGCGTTTCCATTTGAAATGAAGACGCTAACCCCAGGAATGTACACTGTACAGGTGAGCGCAAAGGACGCCTATAGCAACGAAAGTTCAGTAATGTATGAAAACATTGAGGTGGTAAGACCGTTACCGCAGATCAAAGTGCTGCATAAGCGTTCTTCTATTGAAAAACTGACCAGCTCACAAACAATCAATATGTTAGATGATGTCGTTGTAGCTGTTCATAATGGCTTGGTGGGTGAATCTAAAATAACGAGCATTAAAATTGATGGTAAAGAGGCGTTAACGACAAATAGTGAAACTTATTTCAAGAAATTGACAAGTGAAGGTTTCAATTTAGAAGCTAATACATCGTACATGATGGAAATCACGGCAGAAGATAAGCAAGGCCGGGTTGTTAGTAAGACTTTGCCGTTTAATTATTTACAAATGACGTTTGGTTTAAGCCGAAAACCAACCACAGTGATTCAAAAAGTGGAAGATATAGCGATTACAGTGAATCGTACACGTGGTATTCGTTGCGATCTGTATGGAACCAAAGCAGCTGCAACACTGGCATCCAATGACTATAACTACGCTTGTTACATAGAATGGCGAGATTTACCTGAAGGTTTAACGTCTCAAGTAACAACGTTTCAATCAAAACTAACTGGAGCCGTAGCAAAACTCGGCACCAATAGCCTTGCTTATGATGCTTATATTGTTAATAAGTCAGGCAGCATTGGTAAAGTGGGCAGCGAAAGCGTGACATTTGAAGCCATTGCACCTTTGCCGATAGATATTCAATTAGACGAAAAGCAGATGTTGAGTGCAGGTGTTTATAGTGTACCGATTAATGATCGGTCACTGGGTCGATACAAGGGCCAATCAAGTCGCGCGAATATTGACGTCAGTTTAAGCAATGAAAATGGAGATCAAAAAAGCTATCAACATAACCAATTGCCGTTTGGTGAGGTTCAAACGTTTTCTGCATACGCGGAAAGATTAGGCGACTCAGTGTTGTGGGACAAAACCAAGTACACATTGAAAGCGAATTATCGTTTGGCGCCAGAATTGAGTGTTGAGAAAGACTTTGATTTGATTGTGACTCCACACCCTTATATGCAAGTGATTATGGATTTGGATAGTCCACGTTATGCCTCGACTGACTCAATTAAGGCAACGATAAAATTGGGTTTACGCAATAACATGACAGGCTTGTTTGAATATGATGAAAAGTCAATGGGAACAGGTTGGGATGTGTTTGTGGCTTTTAAAAACGGCAAGAACTATGAACCAATCACTGCCGTCACTCAAATTGGCTCAGATGGCAAAGGCATTGTGGAGCTGGATGCAAATATCATCTTTACTCGCAACGAAGCCGTATATGCAGTAGCTCGAGCTCGTTCTCCATATCCAGAAATCAACATTGAGAGAATTTCGACACCTCGCAGCATTACAGTCGTTAAAGGTACTGGGGTTGAAGGTAAGGTTGTTTCTCGTGTTGTGCAGTCACGAATTCCCGCGAATTTTGATATTCGATTTGATACCACATCATTTAATGATTTTATGGTACTCGGGGATATAAGCTGGCAATTTAAAGACAGCACTGGCAATTGGGTAGCGAATCCTGATTTTGATGATCGTCAGTACGTCTCTATTAAATCTGTTACTCCAGAAACAATTACTGTACGTGCTGTGGTTGCTAACAAAGTGACTGGCGTTTTGACAAACTCAGATGAAATCACGTTGATTAGCTACGACGTGCCTTTGTTGAATATTGCTGGTTCAAGCCAAGCCATTGCAGGTCAAGAAATTGAACTTACAGCTTTAGACAATAGTGATACACCGCAAACCGATGCGATTGTCGAGTGGTCAGTGGATAATGGTGTGACGTGGACTCCGGGTTCTGCAATATACAATTTGGCTGTGGGTGATTCGACGTTGAAGATCAATGCTCGGATGAAATATGCTAATACTTCAGTTGATGTGGCTGCTGGACAATGGAGTCAGGCGGTTAAATATATTTCAGTGACCAAGCCTAAACCGTTAACCGTGAACGTGACTAAGCCAAACATTGCTGAGATTGGTAAGGAAATCCAGCTACAGATGCAGATCATTAATCCATTTGTTGCTACAGGGGTGGGTGTTCATTCCGAGTGGCTATTGCCAGACGGTACAGTATTAGCAGACGAAGCCAGTCTCACATATATGGTAAATGATCTTGATTTGGATGCTTCGAATCGGGTTGTGATTAAGGCAAAAGCATGGCTTGACGGGTATAAAGATGTCACGCTCACAGAGTCAAACATCGTTATAAATACTTTCAATTACGAATTTCCTTCTGAAAGTGATTTAAGTTTAACCGTGAGTAACAACATTAAATTTGTTCCCTCTACGGGCTACGCTACGTTAAATATGCCATACATTAACGCGCCAGGAGTGGTATTCAGTTATCAGTGGACATTTGAAGCTGACGCCATAAAACAGACCAGTACCACAGGCAAGTCAATGAACTTTACCGTGATGAAAGCCGGTGTGCATAAGATCACGCTTACGTTGTCTGATAATCGAGGAAACTTTGCTTATATCGATGGCTTTGCAGATGCTATTGAACCAGCGCCGTTAGAGTTCACCGTGAATGATGTTTACTCTAATAAATTTATGAGAGCGCCTTTGACGATATCTTTGTACCCCAGTGTGAAGTTAAGCCACCCTTATGACTACATAAAGGAATATGTTTGGACCATCAATGGGGCGAAAGGGGAAGTATCAAGCAGAGCTGTTGGTGTATTTGAAATGCTGCCTGTTGGTCATTACGATGTCGAGTTGGATGTAACGTCGAACTTCGGCCAAAAAGGGAAATATACTGCGTCATTTGATGTACTGGAGAATAAACCTCCAGTATGTGAGCCTAGTGTGCGCGAGCAATACGGCACTCATATTGTCGATGCTAACTGTAAAGATAGTGATGGAACGATTAGTTACTATCGTTGGGTCGTTAACGGCACAGTCTTTAGTCCTTACGGGGCTCAAGTGCGGTTTAGTCAGCAAGATTTCCCTTCAGCGAGCATTGTGATTGAAGCGAAGGATGATGCAGGTGGTGTTGGTGTGGGTCGAGTGAGTTTTTAGTCCCATATAACTAAATAAAAACCGTCATATTTTGAAAAATATGACGGTTTTTTTATTTGGGCGTCGTAAATAGCCGCTGAATGAAAACCTCCACTTCAGAACAGGCTTTAAAATTGACCCACAAGACAAGAATGTGGGCTAACGAAGTTGAAAAATGTTATCGCAAGTTTTTCGTTAATAGCAGCTGTCATATTGCTATTGGCTTCAAAATTTACTCTTGCAGTACCGTCTCAAGAATATTCATGTCTTTTTGCGCGATATTTCCTTGTTGATAAAACCAATATCACAATCAAACGAGATCGCTTAGTTGCTTTTAATCTGCCAGTTGATACGCCCTATTTCAAAATGGGGAGTCGTTGGATAAAGAAACTTGTCGGAGTACCGGGTGACAGAGTGATTGTGAGAATCGATGAGGTGCTTATCAATGGTAAGTCATATAAAAACAATATGCGGCAGTTGCTTATGAAGATTGAATTAGCTGAGTCAGCAATTACCAGAGAATTTGTTTTAGCTGAGGATGAATACTTTATGGTCGGTGAAACACCATTGTCTTATGACTCTCGTTTTTGGGGCGTAGTTCATGCTCGAGACATGATTGGAGATGCTTATGCAGTGCTATAAGAAATGGGCTATTGCGCTTTTTTTAGTTTTGGCGCCGTTCACTGACGCAAGATCGTTAGTGATAAAGCAAATCACGCCTGAGCAGGCTATCAAGATGGCCAAAGAGAAGGGGTGGTTGGAGGGGCTAAATTTGGCGGGTGAAGAAGCTGCCACACCAAAAGACGTTGAAGAGTTTTTAAATAACGCGCAAAAGCAGATAAAAGAGATAACCGATGATGCGCTGTCAACGGATGTCAATGTAACTCGTCCATCTTCTGTGACATTCATGTTTGTTAGTTTATCTATGCCTCGCGCTTCATTGATCGATGCGTTGAAAAATGCCGCCTCTAGCAACGTTACAGTTTATATCAACGGTATGTTTGAAGGTGATAAGAACATTTTAGATACGATGGCGCGTTTAGATGCAATGTCCAAAGATATGCTTTTTAAGCCGACGGTTAAATTCGGTCCTACATGGTTTAAAAAGTACAACATTCAGAGAGTGCCCGCTTTAGTCTATGACGATGCCAAGTCTCAAATCATGATGACGGGCATGACACAAATGGCATTTTTCAATGAAAAGGTCGCCACAGTTAAGCAAAGTGTTGATTTTGGGGCGTATGGGGCAACATTTCCCGTTAAAGAGTTGTCGCTGATAGAGCAAATCAAGCGCCGAATGGAAACGATTGATTGGGAGCAAAAGAAGCAAGCTGCTACTCAAAATTATTGGAAAAAGAGAGCGAAATACCCATTAGAGCTCGCAGCAAAAGATGATGTTTTTTATATCGATCCTACCGTAACTATCAAACGTGATGTCATTAATAGAGCAGGTGTTGTGCTTGCAAGAGCCGGTAGCAAATTTAATCCATTAGCAGAGATGCCAAATGCGTACCTTCGTCTCTATATTCTAGACCCCACCGATCCAAAGCAATTGGCATGGTTAGACACGAAAATGGAAAGTTTTGATTACCGTGACCAGATTATTATCAACCAATTAGATGTTGAACGAGGCTGGGATGGTTTAGCGGAGTTAAGGCGTCGCTATGGTCGTGATGTTTTTTTACTAGAACAAGAGTTGATCACTAAGTTTGCTTTAAAAGCAGTGCCTTCGATTGTGAGCATGGAAAATCATTTCATCAAAGTTAGCGAGTACAACGTGAGGGACAAACTATGAAGCTTGTCTTGTTGAGCTTAGGCGTAGTGGCCGGCATCTATATCAGTTGGGAATATCCCAATCTCGCTGAACAGATTTTTTATGGATTTTTGGAGTTTGCCAACTGGATGGGCGCGGCTATTACATCGATGATAGGAGGGGGGCGATGAAAGCATTTTTAAAATCGACAATGCTAATTTTGGCTTTGCTGACAACAGTTTCCACTCAAGCCGCGTCGCCTACAGATAATATCTGCAAAGATGCAGAGATCTGGACAAAAATCGTTGATCAAATCTGCTGGAGTTGTTTTACCGAAGGCTTTTCGCTCATGGGCATCGGGAAAAAGCCTGACGGTGCAACGAGCAACAACCCGTTCTGTACGTGTAACGATAACTTAGGCGTTCCATTTGCAGGGACAAAACTTTCATATTTTGCGCCACTTAGATTAATTGAGACTGTGAAGTTACCTTGGTGCTCGCCATCGCTAGGTGGGATAACACTTCAGGATGACTATACAGGAATGGGTAAAGTCAATGCGTCTCAGGGGGAGGGGTTTTGGCATAGTCATTATTTTGCGTTTCCTTTAATGGAAATGTTGGAGATTTTATATATCGATTGCCACCAAGATGGTTATATCGATCTTGATTTGATGTACCTCTCGGAAGTTGACCCAACTTGGAACAATGACTTATTGGCCCTAATGCTGTCGCCTGAAGCTATTTTGTTTGCGACACCCTTAGCACAACCTTGGTGCGCTTCTGATTGTGCGTTAATTTCTGCCGATGCTGCGCCTGAATCGACATTTGGTTGTGCAGGTTGTGATGGTCATCTTTATCCGTTTACAGGCAATATTAAAGGCCAAACAGACAATGTGGCTCAATCGAGTTTGATTGCCCAACGTATGATCAGTTCGCTCCATCGAAAAGGATTAGCAAAAAAAACCATGGGGGAAAATAGCGTGTGCAAAGCGCAGATAGCGCCATTTACACCGCGTTCTCAATATAAGTTCAGCATGATTTACCCACGAGCCGAAGCTGAGGAAGGAGCCAATATTGATAGCTGCTGTCATCCTTTGGGACAGTCTACAAATTTATGGTGTTTACCTGCTGGTGGACGAATGAGGCCGGGAATGGAAGATGCGGTATACATGCTGTGGCAGTTCAAAGAATGCTGCCTCACCCTTGGTTCGAGGGATTAGAATCGTATGATAGAAAAACACATATTCAAAACTATCTGCGTTTATTTCACTTCGGTTTGCATGCTCGGAAGTGGTTTGCATTGGGCCTTCTTTTTTACTTTAGTTGGTCAAATGGCGGCATTTGATGTGTATGCAGTTGATGATTTAAAAAAAGAACTAGATTCGAAATATCAGTTAAATACCGCCCAAAATGTTGATGGAAATAACCTATTCAACAAGATCATGACTAACAAAGATAAAGGGAGTCCATCATCGGTTAATGTAGAGAGTGAAGTGTTAAGTCGCCCTGCCGGTGCGGGAACGTCCTTAGATTTTTCAGGTTATCAAGAGATAGATTTCCATGATGAGTTTAAGAGTTATATGGGAGAAGGTATTCCACAAGGGGCGCCCAAAGCACCTTCTATGACGAATGGTGATATCGACGTAGAGTATTACGAAAAAGCTGGCGTAAAGTTTAATCGGGATGAAAATGGCCAGCTAGTGACGGAAACGATTGCCGTTAGTGAACGAGGGGCAAAAACAACCAGTATTAAAGCAAGCGAAGCTTTTACCAATCAACAAAATCGGCCTGACGAAGAGTTTAATGCACCAGGAAATTACGGTAACGAAAGTGATTATATTGACGATTTGAAAGTTCAATATGGGAAAACTTCAGACGGTAAAACGATGAGTTCGGAGGCATATCGAGCGATCATGAAGGGCGCAGAAGTAAATCCTGTGCCTAGAATAAAATCAAATGCTTACTTTCTTGGTAACACAAACAAAGCCATAAATGACGCTCAACGAGGGAAGGGGATTTGGTCACAGTCATGTGTTGATGAAACGGTTGTTGAAACAGAAATTAAAAATCTACCAGTTTGGGAACCCAAGATTTGCGCTCAGCCTAACCATCAGAATTTAGATTATTGCGAAGTAACCCGAACGCTTGAGTTGAACCCTGACTATATTGAGAATGAGACTCCACAATATGTAGAAAAATACACTCAAATACCAGAAGGCTGTGCTGAAAAAATTGGCTGGAAACCGTTGTGTCCCGATGAGGAATGTCAGCAGTTTGCAAATAAAATAGAGATGGAACCTACTGTGTTATTAGCGCAGTCAAGTAATCGATTAAAGGCAGATTTATTAAATACTCTTCGCTATCTTGATAGCCCTATCCAAAATACGTCAGCTCCCCCAAGCAAGATACAAGCAACTGTAAGAATAGATCATTGGGGAGGGGATACAACAGGAGTACCGAGATTCAAACCTGTTGTTGGGTACTTACATCTCATTGGTGACCAGGAATGGAGAGTTTTGAGTTGCGAGCGAACTCACTATGAATATTCTACGTGTCTAGTCGAACTCTTAGAACCGAATCCGTGTGATTCAGAAGCAGTTGAGTTTACTTATAATACGGGTTTCATTACACCTAAGGATAACATTGATTCAATTCGTTATGCTGGGCAGTATGGAATAACTTATGTGGTGATAAAGGATAACCTTCAATTTGAATTGTCTAATTGCCGTTCATTAGGTTCAATTCCACTTGGGTCTGTTTGGGAATGTAAGGCTACTTTGAGGCAAAATGAATCATGCAGCAGTAAAGTTTGTCCCATAGTACCAGCTTGTATGGCTTATAAGCCTACAGTTGAAGTTAACCCATTTTGTACATTTGATAAATGGGAAGTGATAGAGCAAAGCACAAAAAGCTACCCTCAAAGTGTCATTTCAAAGTTATCTAGAATGTTTGACGGTGACCCGAATCCTGAGCACATATACGATGAGAATAGCGATGGTACTGGTGGTTATCATGTCGGCACATGGAAAATTAATGCTAAAGGATATAGTTGTGACCCACTTAAAGGTAACCAATATTGTGCTGCAATACTAAACCCTGAAACGAATGAATTTGAAGAAAAATGTTTTACTTATGAAGAGTTAAAGGCAACTGAAGGTAGTTGTGAAATCTATAAGAACAACGCTCGATGTGAAAAAACGGGCACGAGTTGTGCTGAAGGTTGGAAAGATACTAAAACGGGCCTCTGTTATATGTTTAGTGATGATTATCGCTGTGATGTATCAGAGCCAATACAGACATCTAAAACGACAACGACCAATGTGTGCGCCTCTATGTTGCCTTGCATGGGAAATGACTGTGCCTATGGTAAAGAAGAAAAGAGCGACGACTTTGAGAAAGCTGTGCTCATGGCTTCAATCGCCCAATCTGTAGAAGATGACGCTGCTTGCGCTACTACTGATCCGTCTACGTGTGAAATCTTTCCCGGAGAATCGGAATATTGTTCGTGGGAGGTCAGTGGCATGGGCAACAATTGTTGCGAAGCGCCGTCGGGAATCAACTATCTTGAAATGGCCGCAATGGGCTACAAGATGATGCAGACTGAAACCTTCAAAAATGTATCATCGACACTTTCTGGCGGGGTTACCGATCAAATTGGGGGCTTATACACTGATTTTACTTCAATGTTAGTAGATGGCTGGAATTCAGGAGCTACTGCGGTCGTGGATTTTGCAAGTTCCATGATGGGCGATCCAGAGTTTATGCAAGGGGCCGTTGATGCAATCACAGTCGGCGGGGAAACTGCAGCAGATGGAATCGTAAGTAGTTTGATGCATCAAATGCAGCAGCAATTATATAACTTCCTTAATGACCTTTTACCTGATGCTTTAGCAGATATGTTGTTTGAAGAGGCTACCGCTGAAATGGTTGACCAAGGGGTTGCTCAAGCTGGTGACGTAGTTCTTTCTGAGGCAGCTAATACCTTTTTAAGTATTCTAAGCTTTGTCGGTTTAATTTATACCATCTATAACGTGGTAAAAATATTAGCGAACCTGCTAACTCAATGCGATAAAAATGAACAAGATATGGGGGTGAAACTGGCCCAAAAGCAATGTTTTGCTGTAGGGGGAAAGTATTGTGCAGAGAAGGTTTTAGGTGTCTGTTATTTGAGAAGGCAAGATTGGTGCTGTTACTCTTCAATGTTGTCGCGAATAATTGCAGACCAAGGTTCAAAGCAACTTGGTAAAGATATGGCGAGTTGCCCAGGCTTCACTATTGAAGAATTTGGACGAATTGATTTTGACAGACTGGATTTGTCTGAATGGTTATCCACAATGTATCAAGCAGACATATTATCAACTTCAGGCTATGACATTGAGCGCTTAACGGGTGATGGCAGAATGTATGGAAATTTATCTTGTGACGATGGCGATCCTAATTGCATTGAAATGAATAGAAAAAACGCAGACGAGAGAGCATTAGAGCAATTTGAAGGGGATGCAGATGGCGCCGCAAATCAGCTTAGAGATACATTTGATCCAAGCCAAATCGATTGTTCTGTCTATCCTCGACCAATGATATGTGAACTAGAAGGAAATTAAAGATATGGAGCTCAGGAGGTATTAACCTCCTGAGCTGTGCCGCGGTTACTGTGCTGAACCGTAATGTTTTCTAATCCAAGGATCAATGTCCATTAGTTGTTCTATTGATAAGGTTGTTGTTTCGGAAGATTTGGAGGGCTTGATAAAAGGATAGATTGTTTGGGAATTTGAAACGAACGGAAATTTTGTGCGATTTCTAATAACAGGAGAAAAAACATAATATTTTCCGTCTAAATCTAAAGATAAGCCTCTTCCTAAATAAAATTTTTCGTAACCAATGACAGCAAATAGGCCTGATTCTCCTTGCGGATTGACGGTGGCATATCTAAGAAGCTTTGGAATATCATGGTGAATGAAATTACACGTTGTGTCGGGGCTTTGATTCATTAACTCTCTATTTATTTTACAATTTTCACCATTAAAAGTTAGCTTGACGGAGCCATTTTCCACAGTCTTCATTTTAAAAACCAAATTACGTTTTGTTTGCGCCTCAGAAATTAATTCTTGCTCAATTTTATCGAATACTGCCTGTACATCACCTCGTTCAGTGACGGGGTAATAAACAACACCATAATACGTATGAAGAGGTTCATTTCCTTGATTGGTACCCAACATACTTAAAAATGCACCACCTAAGCCACCGCCATTCCCGAAACCAATGATCGCATCTGTTGCATAAGAACCTGCACCTGGGGTCGTGTCTGCGTCCTTCGGTCTATTTGCATCAGTTAAACCGTTATGGAATCCCAGTGAGCCATCGATGACGTTCATCGCAAAACTTTTGGCAGGGTCATAAACAAAGTCTTTATCGCTTTGTGGCTTGTAGGGGTCAGTTGAAGCGCAGCCCATAAGCAGTGCCGTCGCTAAAAGCGAAATGTATAAACGTTTTTTATTGAATAGGCTCATTTGTAATTCCTTGTTTTAATTTACTAATGCTAGAGTATCATCGTTTTTAATTACGGCAACATCGAAATATTAGGCTATTGAGACGTCTCCAAACGGAAGTAGTAGAACAACATTGGAGACAGTTTACGGCATACCGTGGCTACTAGATTTTGATTCAGGGCAGTAATTCGTCGCTGAATCAAGGTAGCGTCATTATTTCAGATGGTACTATCTCGATTCAGAAACTGGATTTGAGGATTTTTCGGTGGGTTTAAGTGACGAGCAAGCACGAGCTGTAAAAAGTAGCGATCAACACAATTTGATTGTTGCGCTGCCTGGCGCGGGAAAAACTTTTACCATGATTTCCTTTATTGAAAATTTGGTGCAAATACCAGAGAACAAAATCTTAGCTTTAACATTCACTAAAGCGGCGGCTGAGGAAATGAAATCCCGGATAGGGAAAAAAGTGATGGGATTACAGCGTAAACAGGTACACATATCGACATTTCACTCCCTCATCTTAAAGCAGACGCAACGACATCCCTATTTTTCAGGGAGAAAGTTGATTAATGGCAATACTGCAGATCGGGTGACAGCACATATTGCAGAGTCGTATAGGGTTGCACTCGATATTTCTGAAGAGGTTAATATAGTAGAAACTGTCACACATAGTAAAACGGGGAAAGAGTTCCGCGAGCCCAAAATTAAGATTACAGCAGTGCCTTTTCGGGTAGTCAGTAAATGGTTGTTAAGTGAATACATCGCCACGCCACACCATGAGGAAGTCGAGGTGGATTACAGCTATGTTTTTCCGCGAGGCATAGATGATTTTTACCAATACTACCTAGAGCAGTTGGCCAAGTTAAAATATTGGCCAATGGATGTCATGTGCGTTGAGATCACTCGTGCGTTGATGATGGGGGACATAGAGCCAATCAGCTGTACTCACCTGATTGTTGATGAGTATCAGGATACCGACAAAGTGCAGTATGAGTGGATTAAATGTCATGGGATAGCTGGCACAAAGCTCACCGTAGTTGGGGATGATGATCAAGCTATTTTCAGCTTCAGAGGTTCATTGGGCGTTGACGGGATGAGATTGCTGCAAGCAGACTTCGACGTTAATTATCATACGTTAAGCATTTGTTTTCGATGTGGTAATGAGATTTTAAGTGCGGCGGGGAATTTAGTTAGTTTTAACAAAGAACGTATTGAGAAAAATATGTTGTCAGGAGCCAAAGAGGATGGAGACGTGTATCTGCACGCATTTGTGGAGGCAGATGAGGAAATGATTCATTTAGGTGAAGGTTTGTTGGAGAACATAGGCAGATCTAGGGCTGTGTTGGCGAGAACAAACAAAGAGCTCGATGTGATAGAGAGTTACTTAACGTCGAACGATATCGAATGTAACCGTATGAATGGTTCGTCAATTTGGGAAAGTGATAATTTAAGGATTTATTTACATTTCATGGGGACAATTCTACAAGTAAACAGTGCTGAACATCTAACGCCCATACTGGTTTTATTGAATGAATCACAGGATAACATTCTAGAGATTACCAGCACTTTACAGGGGCTTGGTTTTGGTCATTGTGATGTAGATACAGCAAAGTGGCTTGAGATGACAATAAAGTTGTATCACTTATGCCAAGAGAGTTGGCACTTAGCGTCCACTACAGATACGGATAAAATGAGAGAACTGGTTGAGCATGTAAGTAATCAGTTTGGCGGGATTATGTCAAAAAGCGTGAAGGACTTTAGTTCGCTTTTCAGTGATATTTTAATAAGTATGAATGGCAATTCGCTTGCTAACCGCGTTGAAGCAATAGAAGAAATGTGTCGCCGGCGCAAGAAAAAAACAATGAGCAATGATGAAGTCGTATTAACGTCATTCCATGGCTCCAAAGGGCTTGAGTGGGATTGTGTTTGGCTGGTGGGGTTAGATGCAGATAACATTCCCCACAGAATGCCGAATGTTAAAATTAATGACGTTAACGTTGAAGAAGAGAGAAGATTGCTTTACGTAGCCATGACGCGTGCTAAAACCAGACTGAATCTATCTTGGGCGGGTAGCCCATGTAAATTTTTAACTGAAAGTTTTTCTGAAGAAGATTTGATGATGAACGTCTAATTTTTTAAAATGGTTATTGAAATTGCAAAAAACTTGATGTACTTTTTACCTGTAGTTTGCCTTTCGCTCACTACCATCAGAGATGATGACAATAGGGGTTCGCCCCCACATACAACCGCTAGCTGTGAGTTTAGCAACAATAAGGGTTAACGCCCTAGCGTAAACAGATGTGTTTACAAACCGCTATAAAGCCGACGATGTTCGGTTATTCAACCCAGTACACAACCTAATGACATCTCAATATCGCAATGTAAGATAGCGATATAGACAGGTGCTTTTAGCATGTGTATTTTTCAAGTTTCCTCAATCGTTTATCCCTATTTTTTTATTTCTGCCTCAAGGTAGTTATTTAAATTTTATATAAGCGCATGTCAGCTAAACATGGGAAAAATTAGCGATTAAATATCTTTCGAGGTATTTGATGACAAACGTGCGAGTTTTCCTCGAAATCAGACCACGTTTAACTCAATCTAACCCCAATTAAACAACCCCCCAAGGGACACATCATCCCTTGTGGATCATTGTGTTCTCTTGGTTTTATCGTCCCGGAGGACACACTATGGAAATCGCAATCATCGCTACTTTAATCATTCCAGCATTAATCATTAATCGCGTTATCGTTCAACCAATCCTTTGGTTTGCTGCGCGTTAACAATTTTGATGTTCTTGAGGCTAAATAACACCAAGGATTACCCGTTTGGGTAACCCTTTTTGTTGGCCTCTTCAAATATTCCTATTTGCGGTAGGGGCATTTGATGAGGTCAACAAACTAAAATATTAGGGTGGTTATTATGGAAATTATTATCGTGGTTTTAATGGCGATCCCAGCGTTGATTATCAACAAAGTTCTAGTTCGTCCATTGTTATGGATTATGGCTGGACGCTAATCACTATGAATAAAAAATGTTCGCGAAGATTAAATTCTTCGGCGGTAAAACCGCGAGTGGTGGGAAACCACCACTCAAACATTACAAATCCAAGTCGATTCGAGAGTCGATTTCGGTTTGTGAAGTTCCTCAATCGTTTATCCCTACTCATCTAATCTTTAAGCCTCTTTTGGCTTTGGAATATTTGATTATATAAGCGCATGTCAGCTCACCATGGGAAACCTGAGCGGCTATTTTCAGCAATGAGGATAGTGACCGGCATTAAGCAATATCAAAGCGATATTGATGATGTGAGAGCCATTTGGCTAACAACCTACCCATTGGGAGACACTTTTCCCTTTGGGAATATTTGTCTTTCCATTTTGGGTTTAACTACTTATTTGGAAGGACACATTATTATGAACAACTCTAATCAAGCAACTCGTCAAAACTCAATCGTTTTTACTGGCAATGTTTCTCAAGTTAAACCGTTGCAAAATGGTGGCGCTGCGATCTCGTTGGCATATAACGAAGGTTCAATGATTAATGGACAGTGGGAAACTAAGGACACGTTGTTCTTGGAATCCTACCTGCCTGCAAAACTGAATTTTATCCCGAATGTTGGCGATAAAATGACGATTTCAGGGTTTATGGCATCGAACAATTACCAACCGCAAGGTGGTAAGAAAAAGTTTGGAGTAAGAGTTGTTGTGAATGAAATTATTGAGTATTCCCCTAAACAGGCTTCTCAGCAACAACATGCACCACAACAGCAATATGCTCCACAGCAACATGCACCACAGCAAGGTAGTTACCAAAATCGACCTGCACCGCAGAATGCTCCACAGCAACATGCACCACAGCAAGGTAGTTACCAAAATCGACCTGCACCGCAGAATGCTCCACAGCAACATGCACCGCAGCAAGGTGGTTACCAAAATCGACCTGCACCGCAGAATGCTCCACAGCAACATGCACCGCAGCAAGGTGGTTACCAAAATCGACCTGCACCGCAGAATGCTCCACAGCAATATGCACCGCAGCAAGGTGGTTACCAAAATCGACCTGCTCAACAGCAAGGCGGCTTCCAAAATGGAGGTGGCTTTGGTCATTAATTAACTTCAACCCTAGTGGGAAATCTTTCCCACTAGGGCATGGTTTCGCCATTTTAATCAGGAGAAATCATGAAAAATTTGAAAAAAAAATACACTAACAGTCTCAATACTCTAGGTATTGGCCTGTTCTTCCTTGGTACTAACAATCTTGCTAGTTCTACTGTTGTCACGGTAGGTTACTGTTCGATGGTTGTACTTGGATTGTCGCTAATGTTTAGTCATTTTGCATTAACGCTTATTGATGGTTGGAAGTTAGGGGGTATCCATAACGCGATTTCTTCAATTTTGGTAACATATTTACTAGATATTGGAGTGGCGTTGCTCGGTGTTTACCAAGGCTTTTCTCCAATGGTAAGTGCAATAATGCTGGTGTTAGCGGGAAACCTTATTGTTTTGCATTTTGGTTTGATTTGGTTACTGAATAAGTATAACGGTGGGTCGCCTTGAACACTGTTAATTGCTCGAAATTGAATCAAGTGCTAAAATTTAAGGTAAGGACATCCTTATGAGTAACTACATAGTGTCACCTGAAACGTTTATTTTGTATTCATTAGCTGGTTTTTCTGTTGCGACTTTAATGCTCGTAGCAGTAGGTTGTTTCGCCATCAGGCAAGATAAAAACAAACAACCTAATAAATAACACAGTTATAAACAACTTACCCTTGAGGGACACTCCCTCAAGGGCTTGTGTTCCTCTAAATTTGGAGAGAAACACATGAACAATCGAAAAACTTTATCTTCTCAGGCCGCTTACTTGCGTAGACGCAAGCAGAAGATATTAAAAAAACTTAAACAAATTCACGATACCAAACGATCTGACGCAAAGTTTGCTAAAACTTCGCGCCTATTGTCGCGTACTGACTCTGAAATGAGCCAGCTCATGAATTCAGTTAACTAATCTAAATATTTACCACACCCATGCGGGAAACACCCCCGCTATGGGACTGGTGTTTTCTCGCGATCCTGGAGGATACACCATGCGCCAATCAAATTCTCAAAATGGACAGCCTTTTTGGTCTGATCCACAAACCATTCACCACCAATTAGACAGCGACATTGTAGCCTCGATGGTTAGAGGTAACGAGAAATGCAGTTTGATGATGATGATGGACCCACACTTTGAACCCAATAAAAATCTTTATCACATCAAATGGACTAAAGATGAAATCAACACTCTTTTAGAAGGGATGTTGGTGCGGTCTTTAGAAGTTTTACGCAATGCGGAGCCATCTAACGTCCTCTTTAAAGAAGAAGTTTTATGGCAATCTACACCGCAATTTGCAGAGATTTGTCGTTTGATGCACCTAGATCCATCCGTAATTCGGTATGAGATCAGGCAGATAATGTCCCGGTACGGCAAGCAAGTAGAATTTGACTTACTTGCTGAGTTTACTCACTGGGTAGATTTTTTTGCTGTGGAATTCAAAGAGAAAATTGGTGTAAAAGTGGTAGAACAAAATTTGTTCAAAATTTTACTTCAACATTGTGATGGCCAATATGAACTCACTACTCTGCTAAAGCAGATTGGTGAACTCATGGACGATTTGTATCTCGCAGGCTACAGCCGTAACGAGATGGTTAGTCTTTTCGCTGTCTCAATTAATAAAGCTTAACCAACCCCCAATGGGCGCACTTATTTCCCATTGGGGATAAGTGCGCCTCTTTACTTAGTCCTGGAGGACGCACTTATGTCAGTAACACAATTAAACACAACATCAAACAGCGTAGTCGATTACTCAGAAATGGAGCAGGTGGCAGCACAAGCGATTTTCCCTGAGTTATTCGAGCAAGGCAGCACAGCAATGTTAAAACGCCGCAAGCACCGTCACCCTGATTGTATTTCATCGAATTCGATGTATGTACCTGATGCAGAAACGGCAAAACTTGCTTTAGTTTGGCTTATGGCACCGAAGCAGATGCTAAGTCTAGGTCTGCAAGGACACACTGGGACGGGTAAAACCGAGCTAGCGTTGTACTTAGCAGACAAGCTAAATCTCCCTATCTATATCGTAAAAATTCATGCTCGCATGAATCCACAAGATCTGGAGGGGAGCTATGTGCTTGATGTGGAAAATGGCCAAACGGTCACACGGAAAGAATACGGCCCAGCAGCCAAGGCTTACCTAAATGGTGGGATTTTGTTGTTGGACGAGTTTGATAAGGCTAGTGGTGAGCTCACGTCAGCAATGCATTTGCTTGTTGAAGGAAAACCATGGCCACTGGAAATGTTCAAAGAAACGATACAAAAACATGATCAATGCTTCTGTATTGGCACAGCAAACACCTATGGGGCTGGTCACGACGAGCGTTACATTACGTCAAACCAGATGGATAGTGCATTTTTGAGTCGCTTTATGTGGCTTGAAACGCACTATCCAAACATAGTTCAAGAGTCAATAATCCTTGAAAAGTTTGCGCCGCGGTTACCGCTTCATCTTCGCAATGATGCTATCAAGCTAGCAAACGCATTTCGCGATGCTGCGCTTGGAGTTAATCGTGATGGTAATGTGGATGATCCGATTCAGTGTATATTTTCAACTCGTGTGCTGGTCGCTTGGGTTTACTATATCCAAGCTTTTGGGGCGTTTCGCACTTTAAAACAATCTCTTGATTCAGTGTTTTTAAAGTCGGTTCCTGCCGATGACGCTGACATTGCTAATGAGATTGTGAACAAAATATTTGGCGATGACATCAATAAACCACTGAAAGAAATTCTTGCAAAAAAGTAATAATACCTGCGGCAAGTATCGACTTGGACACTTTGCCTTCTGGCTTAGTGTTTGAGGCGTTTAATGAAAACTCTGAGAATTGGGGCGACGGATCACGTTGGTTCGCTCGCTCTAAAGACGATGGGTTTGTTGTAGGTATCGTGCGAGAAGGCAAGCCCATAGTGGTATCTATTCGTGATGGTAACAGCCATACACCGGCTGGGATCATTAAGAGTTATAGACACTTAGTAAGCGAAATTATAGATGGCAACATTGAATTGAAATTTGCTAACTATAGAACCACATTGCTGACAGTGGAACATACAAATTTAAACTTCACATTGTTTCAACAGCTCTGCGGAAAGAAATGGGCGATAAGCTCATATACTGGCAGTGCAAACGACAAAGTGGTTGTCATGTTCAAAAATGAACAAACGCTAGACCAATGGGCGCTGTATGAAACTGACATTGATTTATCAGTACCAGCAGGCGTCGCTAAACGAGATAAGTTAATCAAGTCCAAGTTAAGTAAAGGCTATGTAGCCGATACACTTTGGGCTTATAGCTCTCTCATCAAACTTTAAAATTACCCAACCCATAAGGGATACACTCTATCCCATATGGGTAGATGTATCCCTTTTTTGTCCTAGGAGGACACATCATGGATACATCAACATCAACAAATCAAGCATTAAACACCACAACTGAAATCTGTTCGCGTCTGACGCAACTGGAAGATGGTGTGTGTGTAGTTAACGTCATTACACTTGCCGCTTGCGGTGAGAAAGCACTTCCGAAGGTGAAAGTGGAGCTCGATGGAAAACTAGAGGATTCGGACTCTATTAAAGGGGCGAAAATCCGGTGGTTTCCAAAAGAGCCGCTTAACTTTGTAAGCAAAGCGAAACAGGCAATCAGTCGTACTTTAAATGCTTACGGTGTTCGTTGGGGTGACATGACAATCGTGCCTTTGGCTCGTTTGGGTGAGCTCCAATGTGAGATCGCGGCAATCGAAGCTGATTGGAAGTTGTCGCTCGATGACATGCTTGATAATTACGATAGCCTTGTAAGTGATTGGCAAATGTCTAACTTGGATGTTGCAGATATTATGCGACGTTACACGTTAGACAGAAATGAGTTTGGCGGTCGATTCAAAATGAAGATGTTGCCCCCGGTAGCATTTAATCCATTGATTGCTGACGGTGACACTGAATCAGCTGAAGAACTTGCCGAGGACATACTAGACAATCTTTATGAAGAAGTCTCAAAGATGGCTAGCGATATTTATGATCGCTCATTCTTTGTTGCTGACGCATCAGGTCGAAAAGTTGCTCGAACCAAAGCTAACAGACGGATCAAAGATTCGTTTCAACGCTTAATTTCTAAGTTGCAAGGCTTATCATTTCTCGATAGCAATATCGAAAAAGTGGTAGCGCAAACGAATGAAGTTCTGGATTCCATGCCGAAAGCTGGCTGGATTGAAGGTGCTAATTTGGCAAACTTGGCGCGTTGGACGTTGGTTATGTCAAATCCGGACATGCTGAAGAATCATGCTTCTAATGAGTTTCTGTTAGAAGAGGAGCCTGAAGTAATCGTGGATGATTTTGGCGTATTAGGGGAGACAGTTTCAACCAGTTTAGATGAAGATCTAACAGTGTTTGAATCCGAACCTGAAAAAAATCCAGATCCATTGTCTGCTGAAATTTCAGTAGATAATTCATTTGGAGTAGCAAATCTAGATCAAGAGCAAGATGATTTTAGCTTTGGTCTTGGATTTTAAACCCCAATGGGAGTACATCTGTCCCATTGGGGGATCGGTGTGCTCCTTTCAAGTCTCTTGGAGGACACACCGATGGCTACACAAACTAAAGCAAAACTACTGAGGAAATACAATAATATCAGTAGAGTGCTTACAACCAATAACGATCTAACTATCCAGTTTTCCGGGAATCAAGCTTATTATGTTCCAGGTCTGATTAATTTGCCTGCGGGTGATTTTAGTGATGATGATTTTATCACTATGTCTCTGGGGTTTTGCGATCACGAGCTTGGTCATGAAAACTACACCGACTTAAACTGGTATGAGCTTGCGTCCCAAAGATCACAGTATCTTCAAAGTCTACTTAACGCCCTTGATGATGTTCATCAAGAAAAGCGTTTAATGGCAGACTTTCGCGGCACCAAAACCACATTGCGTAAGCTTGTAGAGCTTTGCAAAGTAAAAGGTTTGTTTCCACCGATACCTGAAGATGCACCAGTACCTAGTCTATTACACGCATGGGTATTGATGAAGGGACGTTGTTACTTAGAACAACCCGTAACCGACTTGTTTAATCAAGCCGATTCTGCTGTGTTGGCTAAGTTTGGAGAGCAATTTTATAGAGATCTTCATTCACTCTTAGACGGCTCAATATTAGATGGCTTAACAAGCACTGAACAGTGTTTTAAAGCCGCCGAATCAATATATGAGTTATTGATTGAATGGGTGAAAGATCAAAACGTTGAACCAGAAGATGACTCAAGCGACTCTGACGATGCCAACGGCTCAGATGATAGCGAAGGTGACTCAAGCGAYTCWGACGATGTCAACGGCTCAGATGATAGCGAAGGTGGCTCAAGCGACTCTGACGATGCCCACGGCTCAGATAGTAGCGAAGGAGACTCAAGCGATTCAGATGATGCCAAGGGCTCAGATGATARCGAAGATGACACAAGCGACTCTGACGATGCCAACGGCTCAGATGATAGCGAAGATGACTCAAGCGACTCTGACGATGCCCACGGCTCAGATAGTAGCGAAGGTGACTCAAGCGATTCAGATGATGCTAACGGCAATGGCAAAGTTACTCAACAAACTCCCAATGGTACTCAAGAATTTGTATTAACTGAGAAAGTCTTGGACATGCTTCAAGAAATTGAAGATTTTGACGATGATTTTCATGAGAAGTTAGCCGCAGCTATTGAGGAAATGGTCAAAGATAATCTAGATGATGGAGGTTTTTTTGCGTTACCTATCAGCAAAAGAAACCATCAAGTTAGCCTATTGAACAGGCGTTACATTAGTGAAAACTGTCGAGGATTAATCGCGAAGCTTAAAAATCCATTAAAACGGATTTTTCACGACCAAAACTACGTCAACAATTCATACAAAAACAGAGGTAAAAGCATAAGTTCATCTCGTCTAGCGAGTGTGGGCGTAGGCAATTCCAAAGTTTTTGATAGTGAAACCATTCATCGTTCACCGAATGCGGCCATTGCTTTAATGGTCGACAAGTCAGGCTCGATGCGAGAAGCCGACATGATCATGGCCAACAGCGTTGCTTACTCGCTAAGCACAGCTTTAGATGGTATTCACGGTGTTGAATCCATGGTTGGGTATTATCCAGTGAGCGATGACTCGAGTGGTCAATATAAGGTTGCAGTAGTAAAACCATTTGGAGAGAAAAAAAGCCAAGCAGCATTCAATATGAATTCTGATGGGGGAACACCGACCGCAGAAGCGATCACAACCGCAGTATCGTACTTAGTGATGAGATCGGAACCAAGAAAGTTACTGTTCGTGATTACCGATGGAGATCCAAACAGTGAGTCTCAGACCGAGCAAGCGATTGCAGATGCATTGGCGTTAGGTGTAAAAGTCTTTGGAATTGGCATCAACGCCCGCGTTACTGGATTTTCAGAATCAGATTTTCAGGTGATTCATTCAACTGACGAACTGGTTAATGCGTTAACCAAAGGACTAAAACACGCTTTTAATTAGCGTAAAACAGATTTATCAACCCAAGGGGGTCTACTTTTCCCCTTGGGGATTAGTGTGCTCCCACAAAAATGCCTTGGAGGGCACACTATGGAAAAGCTAATCACAGAAAAAAGAGCGAGTGGGTGTATTGCTGTTTACGAAGTTCGTAACGGCAAAAAGATACTTATAGGGGCCTCATGGATAATGAGCCCTCTTCTAAAACGGTAACAACAACAAGCACGTCTTAATGGCGTGCTTGTCCATTTGCTTGCGGAAACCACCAAAGTTTCTTCTTGCGAGGGAGTTTTGGGGTTTCCGTAGGCAAAATTAGGAGAATATTATGTATCAACCTACTCAATCTAAAATCAAAAAAGTAAAAGTACTTGTTCAACAACATGGTGGCTGGCGCAATATATTCGAACGTTTCAGTGGTTTAAAATTCGCTATTGATCGATATCCTGCGCAAGTGCCATGCCCACAATCAGGAAATGGAAACACCGTGTTTCGTCTGGTTAAAGGTTGGGAAGAAACAGGACAAGCATTTCACAATCAAGTTGGAAAACTAACTGACGGATTGAATGTTATTGCATTTTATCTTAACTGCTCTATTCGAGAAGCTGCAGATGAAGTATTGCAAATCACGGGAGATGACTACCGTGGCATCAGTTCCAAAGAAGTATCAGTTCAACTTAACCGAGAAAAAGCACAGCGTTCTGAATACTGTAGTAAAGTGGAAAAAGATAAACGATTAATGGCGTTGCAGAAAGTATACCTCGAGGCTATACCTGCTCATCGTTCAGAAATCGCAATGAATTATTTCTACAGTCGGGGGTTAACTTTGACTACTGAAGAGGTTCATCGTTTTTCTCACTCATTGGGTTTCCATCCGGGACTTGATTATTACTGTACAGAAAA
This sequence comes from Shewanella sp. SW32, assembly GCF_025653365.1. NCBI lineage: Bacteria > Pseudomonadati > Pseudomonadota > Gammaproteobacteria > Alteromonadales > Shewanellaceae > Shewanella > Shewanella sp. SW32. The sequence goes on from NZ_JAKKSJ010000007.1 coordinate 151,785, forward strand.
TAAAGCGTTTATCGGCAAATTTCCTGCCTTACTTGGAATCTTTAAAAGTAAGAACGGCAGCAATTTAACGATCCATCGTATCTATTTGAAACCCGACGGCAGCGGTAAAGCTGAAGTCAGCAATCCTAAAAAGTTATTGAGCCCTCCCGATTACATGGGTGGTGGTGCATTTCGTTTAGGGGAGCCGATGCCGCTTACGGGTGGAGGCAAATACATTGGTGTAACCGAGGGGATTGAAACAGCGCTCGCGCTCTACAATGCCAACCGATTGCCATGCTGGTCGTTATATAGTGACACCGTACTTGCACTATTTGAACCGGATTCTGACATCACACATGTCGGTATTTGGGCAGATAGAGAGCCAAGTGGTGCAGGACTGTCTTCGGCAGAAAAGTTGAAGGCGAAATTGAAGGACCGAGGGATTAAATGCCAGATTTATTATCCTGAGTTTCTTAACACAGAAAAAGAAGATTGGTTGGATGTGTTTAACGCAGATCCTACGCTAATCCCAGGCTATATAGCCAGTTGATTATCTCTGTTACCTAGTCCCTTTGTAGGGGCTAGGTAACTGGGTTATCCATCACAAAACGCATTAATTCAGTGCCTTTTGCGATGGATAACCTTACTAAAATTTTTATTGTGGAGAAAATAATCATGGCAAATTCAGAATTCGTGCAGGGCATATTTGACACCGACTCATGCATATTGACGATCAGTTCTAAATTAACGCGCTCATTTAAAGTTGGGAATGACATTTCACAACTTGATAGCGATACCAGAATTGAACGATTGACAACGTGGGCCAGAAAAAAATTACTCATAAGCGATAAAGGAATAATAGCTGAAATTTGAAACTGTGGAGAGGCGGCGACTCGCAAGATAGCCGCCTCATAAACCCAAGTCGATTCGAGAGTCGATTTTGGTTTGTGAAGTTCCTCAATCGTTTATCCCTACTCATCTAATCTTTAAGCCTCTTTTGGCTTTGGATCATTTGATTATATAAGCGCATGTAAGCTCACCATGGGAAACCAGAGCGGCTATTTTCAGCAATGACTATAGTGACCGGCATTAATCGATATCAAAGCGATATGGATGATGTGAGAGCCATTCGGCTAACTAACCCACCCATCGGGAGACATTCTTTCCCTTTGGGAATTATTGTCTTTTCGGTGGATTAATAACTACTGGAGGACACATTATGAACAATTCTACTTATTTAGGATTTGAAACTTTTGATAAAGCACAATACAACCATTTCATTATCGACAATGTTGTAGACCATGATGGATATAGAAGCCAAGAAAAATGTCCGAATTGTGGTCAAAATTCATCCAGACGTGATTTTGAGGCTTGTCATAGTGGAAGTGTCAATCAACATTATACTTTAGATTGTGAACACTGTGGATTTCATAGTTGTGATCGAGATGTGTGTCATAAATGTGAATACCCATTTGAGGATGACAAAGTATATAACGAAGTATTCATGTACCAGCATGATTTAGAAACCTTGGTATCCATCGCTTTGGATAATCTTAATGTCGAAGATAACAAAGTATTTGATGACATCAAAACAATGATTTATCGAGAAGACAATGAAATCGATTATTCTCGGTTTTATTTTACGGATAGATTCACTTATCGGTTCAATTTCATGAGTTATCTATTAATAGAGATTATGGATAGAAGATTCGACATTTGGCTCGACCATTTAGATGACACCTTTTAAACCATAAATACAACCTACCCATTGGGAGATATTCTTTCCCTTTGGGAATTATGTCTTCCAAATATATACCTGGAGGACAAAATATTCTAAACCAATACCGTTAATGCTGCCTTAGCAGCGTAACAATAAATTCAACCCTTGGGGGATCACTGCCCTAGGGCTGGTGGTTCCCTGTCAAACATGGATCCACAATTATGACAACACTAGAAGTTACAACAGAAAATCTTGAATATGAGTTCAACGATAAGACTCAGCAGTCACTCTATAAACAAAAGCTTGCACTGCAATTTGATGATTGGCGATTGAACATTGTTTATTCAGGATATTTAAGCTGGGGAGCACAGTGGCATTCAGATTACGATGACTCATCGTACCTCGATGCTAGCTTCAAGGTTAAAAGTATTACTCACGCTGACAATAATGTTTGCACAGAGGGTTTTAGCTTCGGTAGTAAACTGTGCAGTTTTTTGGAAAAATGTGTTAACGCAAAAGAGGATACAAACCATACCAATGATGGTCGCTTGACATTTTTATTCGATTTTTCAATGGAAATTGACAATATAGTCAGAGAACTAGAGTCGGTAGTAACTCAGGCAGGCGTAACAGCTTGAACTGTAAACTAACCCAAAACTGGGTGCATAATGAGAATTATCTTGTTGCGCCACTAAGCGAATCGGCATTAAAAATCGAAGAAAACATTGAACTAAGAAACCTCCCCAACAAATTAAAATTTGATTGCAAAAGTTGTTTCTGTGGTCAATGTAAATCGAAACTAATCAGCGGCAAAGTCAGTCTCATTCAATCTCCGATAGCAATGTTGGATGAAGATGAAATTCTGCCTTGTTGCTGTAAATCAATCACCTCGATTGTCATACAACAACTTTAAGGAAGCTATTATGCAAAACATTGTGATAGATAACCTCCTTATGATGGAGTTGATCAAGGCGTTAGGAAATATTCTGACGGCTGCGGTGCCATCAACTGTGGCGTATTACATCGGTAGAAAGGTGATAAATGAACGTAAATTACAGAGCAAGCTGGACACCGCTTTAGGTGATATAGCCTTCTTATTAATGGTAGAGAATTTTCATTGTCGAGAGCATCTTCTGACCCAAGGAAAAAGCAACAAACTAAATATACGTTATTGCGTCAAGCAAGAAACAAATTTGGTTTGGAGTGGTCGTAACACTTTGTCGAGAATAGAGAAAGCCGTCGTGCAACAGCAAGATGGCGTTATCGTCAAAATGGACAAGCCTGTACGACCGGCCAGAATGAAATCGAGGTACTAAACATGGAAATACTACTAAAGATAGAATTGCAGGACTTAGTAAAGCAGTTCCGCGAGTATGAAGCTGACTGTAATAAACGTTCGGATGCCGATGAGGGAGCGAGAGCCTTTCAATTCTGTGCAATAGCACTGGAAGAGACGCTTAGGCGCCACGGAGTCCATATTGGTCAAACAATTGAGTGTGGATCTGTGCAAGCAGCTCGCATCTCTTTTGATTAACTAAAAGAAAACTAACCCCACTAGGGCATATCACCCTAATGGGTCGGTGTGTCCTTCAAATAAATCGGAGAGACACACTATGAAAGAACTTATCAAATTATTGCCACTACATCTCAAGTCATTAGATGCTCAATTAATGGCGCATACCGGCGATGGGTTTGGGTATCGCAGCTTTCATAATGAAGGCGACGAGTCCTTACTTACGCCAGCCGGCATTTTGGTCCACAAAAAGTCGCAATTGCGCTTTGAAGTCCCCCTTCCATCATTCACTGTTGAACAGTTTGAAAAAATACCGTTTACGGGCGTATGGAAGACAGAAAGGGATGATCTCGAATGTTGGGCAGATATCAGGCATGAGTATGTGGGTAAGAGAACCCTTCTTTCTCATGAGAATGGAAAGACGGTCTTACTGATAGAAGATAAGCACTTTAAAATTCACAACTAACCCCGTAGGGCATATCACCCTATAGGGTCGGTGTGTCCTTTTAGTTCTACTTGGAGAGACACACTATGAAATTATGGCAATCCATTGCAATGTCAGTTGTTTTTGTTGCTATAACCAACGTTCCAAAGCTATTTGAGGAACCGGATTTTAATTCAACAGATGACATTGGAAACGCAAAACGAAGCGGTTTTGCAATAAAAATAGATAACTTAACTGGATGTGAATATCTAATTGCTCCGTTTGCTGGCTTAACGCCACGAATGGATAGCGATGGGAAAACGCAACTAGGCTGCTATCACTAACCTTTACAATCCCGTAGGGCATATCACCCTATAGGGTCGGTGTGTCCTTTAATTTTTAATGGAGCGACACATGATAAAAGCACATGTTATCTATTCTAAAATCCAACAAGAATCTAAACTGCATGGTTGGCCTTTAACTCATAGAGGCGATCTTGAAAGTGATGAGATTTTGTTGAAACGGGCGGAAATTGAAACGCCAAATAGAGAGTATATTTGGATACTTAGAGATGGCGGTACTTGCCTTATTCCTCTTTACGAGGGAATAGACCCGGTACATGTCGAAAACTGGTCTGATGGGCGGTTTTATCACGCTGTAGACGACAAACTTAATAGTATCCCTAAGGCGATGGCTTTTAGTTTGATTAAAGAGCCGCCGTTTAACATTAAATCGTGTACGTCATTACCAATGCTGGTAGATAAGATGGATCGATTGTTAGGCTCGCCTTGGTCTCAAAACGAGACGTTTTCTCTTCACAATAGTAGCACCAACTTAGCTTCGTGGGAGTCGTGGAAAAGAGCGTTTAATGAAAGCGGTAATCAGCTTATGGTTGATTTTATTGCGGACGTTCAGCGTCACGCCACAACACTAAATAAGATGCGTTTGGTCGCTTAATTCTTGTAACTACCCCAATGGGCATAACTTCCCATTGGGAGGTTGTGCCTTCAATGTCTTTGGAGGACACATCATGTTATCTCAACATCAAATCAACAAACAATTGAAGTATGAACAATTTAAAGCAGAGATTGCGTTAGAGTCACTAATACCTTGTGATTTTAAGGTCGGTGACTTTGTTACGTTAACCAATATTTATAATGTGTTCATTAGAAAGCCGAAGCAAGTTATCGGGTTTGATAACGATAGCGATTTACCAGAACGTTTTATCTATACCGATGGTATTGATGATGCATATTGGTTTGCTAGCGCTCCTAGCCAATTGCACAAGGTTGAAACAACAAGTACTGGTTGTATATTGGTACGCGAATTAACGCCGCAAACTTTGTATCAGTTTGAAATAACGCTAATTGAAGAAGACCAAGATTGGACTCGACTAGCTTTTGAAAACGAACTGCATTGTGTGTGGCGGAATGATTCAACACTGGAGCTAGTGACCTATTGTGAAGGAGACATAATCTGGACCACTGCGTTAAACAAAGAGATGTACCGAGCTGAGATTTTCATAACGGTTTCATTTTTTAACGAATTATGAGGGACTAGGTTATGTTTACGAGTTCTATAGCGTCATATCCTGATCGTGGTCCTTTTGGTGACAACAAGTATCGCGGAAATTGTTCAGGTCATATCGTTGCTGATTTGATCGACAATTATCTGCCTGCTGGTGGCTTGTTCGTAGATCCTGCTGTCGGTGGCGGAACCTCGCAAGAGGTTGCTGCATCGAAAGGTGTGCGCTTCTTTGGCACCGATCTGCATAGTGGGTTTAATCTGCTAGTCGATGACTTATGTTCTACCGTTGGTGAAAAGGCTAATTTAGTCTTTTTCCATCCCCCATACGGCAGCATGATCCAGTATAGCGGTCATATGTGGGGTAACGAGCATAAACATGATATGAGCCGGTTGTCTGATGATGATTTTAGAGCTGCGCTGAAACTGGCGTTGCATAATATCTCGGACGCTACCCTCGCTGGTGGTCATTACGCAGTATTAATGGGTAATCACCGACGGAAAGGAGTCTATATCAACTGGTCTTCGATAACAGAAGCGCTAGCTCCTGATCCTTTGGTCGACGAAATAATCAAGCTTCAGCATAACGTAGTAAGCAATTCCTCCACTTATAACAATCGTGGGAGAACGCCGCTTGTACGCATCATGCACGAAAAGTTGCTTGTTTTTAAAAAGGCTAAAAACATTAACGCTGTAAGCAGCCTTGAGCAGTACGTTCAAAATATTGAGAACAGCTTAACTCAAGAATTGTTAGCAACACTTAGACGAGTGATGCAATGCAGAACATGGAGCGAGCCTGAAATATTGTCACTAATATCAAATGTTTATACTAAAACAAGTTTAAATATAGATTGGCAAGGAATAGTGCAAAATTTGTTATCGAGTCACCATTTTGTCAACCAAAACGGGCGCTATCGACTCGCTTATTAGTTTCGGCTTTCGAACTGATTAAAACGATTAATTAACCCCATAAACACCCGCAGGGACATTCTTACCCTGTTGGGGTCAGTGTGTCTCTGTAATCTGGAGAACACACATGATTATTCCAACACTTTCAGAAAATGCTCATTTGGCACTGGCGAAACTTGCTGGTGGCTCCCGAATCACTCGTGTACATACACAATGGAAACCGGGGAATTCACTAACAAACGTCGTTACCTATGGGATTAGAGACAAACAAACTGTAATGCATATTCTACGAACAGGTAGAGAGTGTGTTGCATTCGAAGTCAAACAACTTGAAAGTTATTCAATGAGCCTTGCTATAAAACAAGCTCGAGAAATTCTTGATGAAGTTTAATCCCAAAGTAAAAAATGTAGATTTTTTGAATAAACAACCAAAACAATAGGTGGATTAATAATGATCGTCACTAGACCTATTCACAACGGGGAACCAGATTTATTAGTTGGTTTTGAGTGCTTAACGCTAATTATCCAGGATTTAGATGGAAATGAAGTTGCAAAAGTATCAGCCCCCAACGGCCATTGGACTCATGATGCATTAGAATCGTTAGATATCTACGCATATAGTCCTAATGGTTGGAATGCTTATCTGGATAACCACTGGATAGGTAGTTCAGAAGTATAAACCACCAAAAACCACGGCTATGCCGTGGTTTTTTTTTGCGTATTTTGGCTTCCCTTGTCGCTAAGGGCATCGGCTAAACGCCACGGAATCGATGTCTTTTGTGTGAGTAGAATAAGTTTCATACTGAGTATTAAAGTATCATACTTAAATGGCAGCGATCAGAGTACACTGCCTTTTCTAAAACGTTTATGTCCAAAAGTTACTTAGAATTGTCGTTGTGGTGTACTCCATTTCTGGGGACAATGGGGGTTGTTTTGGTGAGCTTGCTCTCTGTACAAAGAAAAGAGGCTTACGTTCCAGCCTCTTTTAACTATCCACACTGTAATTGTATATTTAGCTCTTAACGCTTGGTTTAAGTCACATTCCCTTTCGCCTGAAGATATTGAATTAAAGGCGCATAATCGCCGGCATCAGCTTGGCGTAAGCTCGCAATGTACTCACCCCGCTCTTGGCTTTGTTTATCCAAATCTGTATTGGACCAAACTAAAGGCTTTTGTTTGAGTAGTACCATTCGTATGTAGTCCGTCATCACGCGCGAGTGACGTCCGTTGCCGTTAGGAAAAGGGTGAATTTTAACTAACCTGTGCTGTATCCGGGCCGAGAGTTCTAGGCTGTCATAGTGTTCAAACTCAATCCAGCATTTGATGTCTTCCAGTAAGTTGTGTAAATCTGGCCGGATATTCAGCGGATCTACACCAATGTTCAACTCTCGGTGACGGTAGCTGCCGGCCCATTCCCACACATCACCAAGCAAACGTTGATGCAACTCTTCCACAAACGCCATAGAAAGAATGTCATCCATGCTGGTTTTAGGCGTCGTGGCTAACCAACTCAACCCTTGTAGTATGTTGGCATTTTCAAGCTCATTAAGCTCTTCGCGAGTCGTGATGTGATCAAATTTCAGCCCGGCAACATCATCGGCATTTAGTTGGGTTGCGCCCTCTGGYTCAACAAACAGACTCATTGGTATTTCTCCTGCAAACTGACTTTCCACAAATCTCGGGTGCTGCCCGATTTAATCTCATTGGCTAATTGAACCAGCGCTTGCTGTTGTTGCTCTGAGGTTAACTGCTGTGCTTCTAAAAACATCGATTGGTGGCTCATGGCCAAACGCTGCTTGGCCAACTCCATAGCGCGCGCTTCTATCATGTCATCAATCGACTGACGCGGAATAATCGCATAAACYAGTTCGGCATCGAGCCCGCTCGCCAGTTGTTTAAGTTGTTTGAGTGTGATGGTTTCATCGGCTTCTTTACGCTCCAATATGGAGACTTGATTACGAGAGAGATTAAGACGTTCACCTAATTGCGCGCCCGACATCCCCAAGGCCTCACGGATACTGCGCACCCAACCATTTTTCGGCGGTTTAGGCACAGATAAACCGAGTAAAGCGCTGATTTTTGCTTTGACTTGCTTGAGTGCAACGGCATAGACACCGGATTTTTTCATAATTTTGTATCTCTAATTAAATACACTACAACGACAATAGTATCTAATTTTGCATACATTATAAAGATT